>QIHH01000091.1 GCA_003230195.1 Gammaproteobacteria bacterium | reverse complement strand
ACCACGATAGGTGCTGCTAGGTCAAGCCAATACGCCTCTTCATTGATCACCGCCCCATTATTAGATTCATCATTACGCGCCTGATCAAATGCAAAATACTTCAATATTGTGTTTTGACTCAGGGTAATCGGCCCGGTGTAAACTAATGAGGCATCCGTTGGTGTTGTACCATCAATGGTATAATAGATCTCCGCGCAACCTGCACCACCCGTATCAACACAGTCCAGCACAATATCCAGTTCATCATTGTTACTCAGTATTTTGCCGTCTGGCAGCATACCTGAAGGAAAGGCTGCTGTTACTGGAGGCTGCGTATCAATCACATAAAGCATCGTCTGTATTTCAGACTGATTACCAGCATCGTCTTTCGTAATAAGCTGAAGTGTTGTATTAACCGCAATATTAATTTCCTGGTCTGGTGCTGAACCACTAGGGTCAGGTGTTACATTACTATTCATGCTGTAATAAACACTCCCGCTACAATCTCTTGGCACATCAATGCAACTCACTGTTAATGTGCTGGTCTCTAATGAATCTTTATAGGCACCTGCGGGTGGGTTTGTCACCACCCGAGGAAAACCAACATCCACCGTCGTCAAACCTTCACGTAAGTAGGTCTTCATCGGTGTGATGGTAGCCGTTACTTGCTTAAAATCACCGCCAATAATCATTCTGTCATCCGTACGACCGATTCCCAGATGTCGTACGGTTGTATCCATCCGTAAATCCCACCACGGAAGTGGGTCACCATCAACAAAATCGAGTGCTGCCAATCGTTCACGTGAAACACTATTAATTGCAGTAAAATCACCACCCACAAAAATGGCATCGTCTGTTAATGCAATCGCCTCAACCTTGCCATTCGCTAACGGCTTCCAGCTGAGTAGATTAAAAGCATTAGCAGAGGTATCAAGAGCGGCAAGATAGTCTCGACCCTGTGTCAAACCACCGTCATTAATAAAGCGGAAGTCGCCACCAATATAGAGCGTAGAACCAGCATTCGCCATTCCATACACAGGGCCATCGACAGCAGGTGCCCATACTAATGCATTATTTATGTCCTGAGCCGTGTTTAGCGCGGCAAGATAAGAGCGAAATATATTCTGACTATTCGTATTAACATTAGCAAAATCACCACCAATAAATAAAGTATTACCATTTAAGGCCATCGTATAAACAACGCCACCTACTGATGGATCCCAGCCAGTACCACCGCCACTCGCCACCTCAATTGCACCCACGTTATTACGCAGCGTACCGCCTATCGTTTCAAACTCACCGGCCACGTAAAGTACATTTTCATTCGGAGAGAGTTCAATGTCATGCACCGTTGTTGTAGATGAACTACCATCTATGTCAGGATTCCAGGCTCCGGCACTGCCGGTTACCGTACTTAATGCTGCCACATGATTACGTAACTGACCACCCACTGAAGTAAAGTCACCAGCCACATAAAGCGTGTCGCCATCTGCACTTAACACCATATCTCTTATCGCCGCATTTGATCCAACATTGAAGTTGGAACTCAGAACACCTGTACTCGAATCAATTGCAGCCAGCCGCTCTCGAGTGACACCACCAACAGAGGAAAAAGCCCCGCCAATAAAAACACTTGTTGCACTATCAGATGATAGTGCATACACCGTATTACCAACTGAAGGGTTCCAGATTGTTGAAACATCCTCATTGCCACTATCAGTCAGATCGAATGCCGCTGCTCGATTACGTAACAATCGACCAATGAATGTAAAATCACCGCCAACATAAAGGTTATCACCATCCAGTAGCAACGTTTTCACAACGCCATTGGCATTTGGGTTCCACGTAGCATTTGCCGTACCTGCAGTATTGATCAACGCAATATTGTTTCTTGTGGCGCCACCTATACTTGTAAAATCACCACCCACATAAACATCTGCCATGCTAACGGCTATCGTTCGTACAATACCATCAGCATTAGGGTCCCAATTCGTATCTGCCGTATCTGTAGCAGTATTGATCAACGCAATATTGTTTCTTGTAGCCCCACCTATGCTTGTAAAATCACCACCCACATAAACACCTGCCGCGCTAACGGCTATCGTTCGTACAATACCATCAGCATTGGGATTCCAACCAGTATTTGCCGCACCCTGCGCAGTATTGATTAATGCAATATTATTTCTTGTGGCCCCTCCTATGTTTGTAAAGTCACCGCCCACATAAACATTTGCTCCGCTAACGACTATTGCTCGCACGACATCATTAGCATTTGGATCCCAGCTCACATCTGCCGTACCTACAGCCGTATTGATCAATGCAATACGGCTTCTCACCTGACCACCAATATTTGAAAAATCACCGCCCAAATATATATTTGAACCATTAATTCCGATCGCACGAACAGGCCCATCTGCATTTGGATTCCAAGTAGTATCCACGGCTCCAGCATACGAAATATATGCAATATTATTTCGAGCCTCATCACCAACACGTGAAAAGCTACCGCCAATGTACCAACCACCACCATCATTCACTGCCACATAAATCTCACCATCAATCAGATCACTGGCTAACACATCACCCTTATTTGCAGGACTGGGCCCCACCACTACACCACTACCGGTACTCGGCCCGATATAGGTAAAGTCACCACCAATATAAAGCTGCGACTCATCCCCCACTGAGGTGAACTTGCCGCCTGCAATCAAAACATCCCCTTCGCGCTCAATCGCAAGCGCCATAACAGAGCCATTTGTTGGCCTGGGATTCCATCCAGTTCTCAGTGTTCCATCCACGATTAAGACTCCGGCCAAATTAGCAAAATTAGCATCACCCTCGACCTCTGCAAATTCACCTCCTACATATACCGTATTATTCGTTTGTGCCAACGAAGTTACCACACCGCTGCTGAAATCCACATCCCATGAGGTCGCGTTGTTAGCTGCCAAAGTGATATCAAGCACTGCAAAGTGATCACGATCCTGCCCACCAATGCGTTTAAAATTGCCGCCAACATACAATAAACCGGTCTCGTTGCCCGCCGCTTCATTTACACTAAATTCCTGAAGCAACATTGCTTTGATTTCTGTCGTTTCCTTCGCGCCAGTCTCCCCTGGGTTCCATGGCGTTAACACATTAATATTCGTTGTCAAATCAAGCTCAGCAATGCTGCGCCTGGCGACATCATTTCCAGCACCCGTCTGAACATTAACCGCAATGTTCTCAAAATCACCACCAATAAATAGCCGTCCACGATCCTTCGCCAGCGCCATTGCATTAACAGGGCCATCAACATTAGGATTCCACTCACGAACCACCATTCCATTGCTTGCCTGATTTAAATCCAAGGAGGCGATGCTCTGCCGAACATCACCTGCTGCGGGATATGTTTGATCAAACGGAGTATCTAATGCGATGCCAGAAAGATCATATTTGACGTCTATCGTTTGATCCACATTGCCATCGTCATTCACATCAATATCAATATCACCATCACCATCCACATCAATGTCGTATATCCCATCAGCAAAAATTGTCTTTGTTATTTCGAAGATGCCATCATCATCCATATCAATGCCAACCAGCCCATTGATATCGATATCTAACTGACCATCACCATTACTATCACGCGGTCCAGTACCTTGCACCGAGGTAAAGACTCCACCAATATAGACAAGGCGATTTTCTATATCATCATCAGCAATCGTCGCTATTGCATTCACAAAACCACCCGGGTTTAGCGTTAGCTCAAGTGCGGTTACCGGTTTCGAGACCGACCCAGTGTGAAGCTCTGCAAAATACGAACGTGATTCACCATGTATTTCAGTAAACTCTCCACCTACCAGCAGACGTAAGCCTTCTTCGCGTGTATGAAATTTTAATGCGCGAACAACATCATTAGGATTTGGTCGCCAAGCAGTACTGACTGTCAAATCCGCCAAGATATAAGCAAGGTTATTCAACGCAACCCCCCCCACATGCGTGAAATCACCACCAATCACCCAGCCGCCCAAGCCATCTCCAACAATGGCCTTGATCTGCCCTGACCCGCCTGACTTCGTGACTGTTGGAAAACGCGGGTCAATCAGCGCCGTGTTTAGATCAATGGCAGCACCATGCCCCATATTTTTACCCGTGCTTGTACCAAACGATGCGCTTGCTAATACGGTGCCATTGGTAACTAGGTTACTTTCAGCTGGAAATGCAGCCTCAATATCCGGCGCGGCGACGGACTGACTGGGAACAAAAAATAAAAATAGAGCAGCATAAAACCATCGAGTAATGATGTTTCCTGACTGAAAAATCTTTTGCTGGTACTGCGTGGCCGACATACTTAAATCCTGCTCGTATGGTGGAATAGAGTTTCTGAATGAATTTTTAATAACCGAACGCCAGAAATAAAGACCCAGACCTACTAAATACACCAATATCATAGCATATTTTTCTTTTTATTTCAATCGATTAGACATTATGTATAACATTGCAAAACAATAGCTTACGCACCCGATGAGAATTACATTGCCAATGCAGTGTGAAGATGACCCGACACCCTTGAATGCGTTATTCTTACGCTCTTGAAAAAGACAAAACGCAGATGGCCAGGTATCGAAGCAAAAAACCATCCTGCACAATACTTAATAGCGTCATTTAGACCAACATTATTAAAGACAGATTAAATCATGAAGGTACTCATTATTGGCGGCGGTGGTCGCGAACACGCCCTGGCCTGGAAGGCAGCGCAATCGGCACGCGTCGAAACCGTTTATGTCGCCCCCGGCAATGCGGGCACAGCAAGTGAAGCAAAACTCGAAAACATCGCTATCGGTGCGCAGGACATACCCGCACTACTCACCTTTGCCAAAAAAAATAGCGTTGGCCTCACCATCGTCGGACCCGAAGCAGCACTGGTTGCCGGTGTGGTTAACCGCTTTGAAGAGGCTGGTCTACGCTGCTTTGGCCCAACCGAAGGCGCTGCCCAGCTGGAAGGCTCCAAGGCGTTCACCAAAGATTTTCTGGCGCGCCACCATATTCCGACCGGCCGCTACCAGAATTTTACCGAGATTGCCCCCGCCATCGCTTATCTGCGCGAACAAGGCGCACCGATCGTGGTCAAGGCCGACGGCCTTGCGGCTGGCAAAGGGGTGATCGTGGCGATGACCCTCGCTGACGCCGAAGCAGCCGTCAACGATATGCTCGCCGGTAACGCCTTTGGTGAAGCGGGCCACCGCGTGGTAATCGAAGAGTTCCTGGAAGGCGAAGAGGCGAGCTTTATCTGCATAGTCGATGGCAAAAACATCCTGCCGATGGCCACCAGTCAGGATCATAAACGGGTCGGTGAAGGTGATACCGGCCCCAACACCGGCGGCATGGGGGCATACTCCCCCGCGCCCGTTGTTACCGATGAGATCCATGCTCGCATCATGAAAGAGGTGATCGAACCCACTGTGTTAGGCATGGCGAGCGAAGGCAATCCGTACACCGGCTTCCTCTATGCAGGACTGATGATCAACACCGACGGCACACCCAGAGTAATCGAATACAACTGCCGTTTTGGTGACCCTGAAACACAACCCATCATGATGCGCCTCAAATCAGATATCACCGAGCTGTGTGATGCCGCACTCGACAAAAAACTGGATGGCGTCAGTGCAGAGTGGGATACACGCGTGGCGCTCGGCGTGGTGATTGCCGCCGCAGGCTATCCTGGCAGCTACCCAAAGGGTGATGTGATCAACGGGCTTGATAACAACACCGACAGCAGCAAAGTGTTTCATGCAGGTACCAAAATAGAAGGCGATAACGTGGTTACTGCTGGTGGGCGCGTGGTTTGTGTTTCTGCACTCGGCGCAACCGTGAGCGAGGCACAACAAAACGCCTATGCCCACGTTAAAAAGGTCAGCTGGAACGGTGCATTTTATCGCAACGACATCGGCTACCGCGCCGTTGCACGCGAACAAAACTAGAACGCGATTAATATAAATGAAAATACCCAAAGGGCACGCTGTTAACCGCTGGCACATTCTGCACACCGTCGACGTGATCCGCCGTGGTGGGGTGATCGCCTATGCGACCGAAGCGGTTTTTGGTCTCGGCTGCGATCCGCGCAATTGCGATGCAGTTAAACGCCTGCTACAACTCAAACAGCGCAAGCCGGAGAAAGGGCTGATTCTGATCGCCTCTGCATTTGAACAGATCGAACCGTTCATCCTGCCGCTCGATACAAAGACACAAAAACGCATCAATAAAACATGGCCCGGCCCCACCACTTGGCTACTACCCGTACGCCCCGAAGTGCCACACTGGATTACCGGCGGTCAAAAGAAGATCGCCATTCGCATCACCGCCCATCCACAGGCCAATGCACTGTGCGAAGCATTCGGGGGGCCGCTGGTATCGACCAGCGCGAATCGCCATAAACAGCAAGCCGCACGCATCACCATGCAGGTGCGACGCATCTTCACTGATCAACTTGACTATATTCTGCCCGGCAAGGTTGGCACACAGAACAACCCGACTGAAATCAGAGACGCTGAAAGCAATCAAATAGTGCGCGCCTCATAAAACGTGCAGATAAATCAAACAACACCCTAACGACAACGACGACAAAGAGAGCTACCGAGATGAGTGACACACCCAATATCGATGATGTCAAAACCTACCTGTTAGGGCTACAGGAGAGCATCTGTAAAGCACTGGCAGCAGAAGATGGTGAAGCCAAGTTTGTAGCCGACAGCTGGGATCGCCCCGAAGGTGGTGGTGGTACCTCACGCGTGATGGCCAACGGAAAAGTCTTCGAGCAAGCAGGTGTAAATTTCTCTCATGTAACAGGCGACAAGCTACCCGGTTCTGCCACCGCACATCGCCCTGAACTTGCCGGGCGCAACTTTGAGGCGATGGGCGTCTCGCTGGTGATTCACCCGCACAACCCTTATATCCCAACCTCACATGCCAACGTGCGATTTTTCATCGCCAGCAAAGAGGGCGAAGCACCCGTTTGGTGGTTTGGCGGTGGCTTTGATCTCACCCCTTACTACGGCTTTGAAGATGATGCCGTTCACTGGCATCGCACCGCACGTGAGGCGTGCGCACCGTTTGGTGATAACGTCTATGCTGACTACAAGAAATGGTGTGATGATTACTTCTATCTTAAACACCGCGATGAACCACGTGGTATTGGCGGCCTCTTTTTTGATGACCTCAACGAAGGTGGTTTTAAACACTGCTTTGCGCTAATGCAGAGTGTCGGCAACCACTATATCGATGCCTACCGCCCAATCGTTGCACGCCGTAAAGACACCACTTACGGTGAACGTGAACGTGACTTCCAGCTCTATCGTCGCGGCCGCTATGTTGAGTTCAACCTAGTCTACGATCGCGGCACGCTATTTGGTTTACAGAGCGGCGGACGCACCGAGTCGATCCTGATGTCGCTACCGCCACTGGTGAAATGGCGTTATAACTGGCAACCAGCAGCAGGCTCTGCAGAAGCCGAACTTTACGAGGTATTCCTTAAGCCGCGCGACTGGCTGGCTAGCAGTTAAAACCAGCTAATAACGCAACACCGATAACAACACTCAGCTGAGATATTCGAGCTGGGCATTTTTTGTTACCGCCACACCACTTCCCAATTTCACTCAATAGCCGCTATGCTAAGTTGAGATCAACTTAATGAGGTAGCACATGCAGGCTGAGTGGCTCATCCACAACGTCAACATCGCAACCATGCAAGCGGGCAACAAACCCTACGGCACGACTATCGATGGCCGTTGCAACAGACTCCAATCTCGGTAGCGCACCTGTTACATCACTACTCAGCGCAATGAACTAAGCCTGCGTTTTATTTGGTCTCACTCCTGAAGAGGCACTGGGCATCAAAAAAAGGGGTATTAACAAGCGGCTTTGGTGCCGATCTTCTACTATGGCAGATCGGTCGAGGTGAATAATGGCTGCGACTAGTCACATGACCAGCGGAATTTTTCACCTGGTATTGCTCGAAAGCATCCTAGTTACCAAAAATTTTAATCACGATAGCCCGGCTCGCCTGATGCGACCAGCCAAACCACTCCACGTACGCGCGATAGATCGCTTTTACCTGACGCTGAATAAGTTTGTGAGATGCATCAGAAAGCTCATAATCAACCAGTCTTATACCCACATCAAGAGTGATCGGAATATCATTCTCGAATGGCCGATAAAACTCAATCTCCTTAAGCTTTCTAAACTCAATGACATTACTCGCTTTTTTTAACTGTTCACTAATCTCAACCGAAGATTTATTCGCTGGTGGCTTAGCACCAAAGTGGAAAGACTTTAGCAGCGCCAGAGTAAAGGTGTTAAACCCATTTGAGTAGCAATAATGCTTCGCACCTCCCGGGTTATCACCCCAGGCTACATTAATTAGAGCAACGGGCTAACCAACCTTTTCAACACTCCACCACTTACCAACCTAGCCGATTTTTCAATATCAGGTGAAAAATAACGATCTTTGTCATAAAACGGTACTTCATTACGTAATAATGCTTTCGCCTTTTCAAGCGCCGCGGAACTCTTTAATGGCGCAAGAAAATCTAACCCCTGGCTTGCCGCAAGCCATTCGATAGCAAGAATGTTAACCGTATTTTCATTCATCTCTTTCAGCCTGCGAGCTGCGAAGGTCGCCATCGAAACATGATCTTCCTGATTGGCGGAAGTCGGCAGACTATCCACACTGGCAGGATGGGCAAGTGCTTTATTTTCACTGGCAAGTGCTGCCGCGGTTACTTGCGCCATCATAAAACCAGAATTAATACCACCGTTCTCAACTAGAAAAGGCGGCAGGCCGCTGAGTCTGGAATCGATCAACAATGCCATACGCCGTTCTGATAACGCACCGATCTCAGCAATCGCCAACGCTAAATTATCCGCCGCCATTGCAATCGCCTCAGCATGAAAATTACCACCGGAAAGAATCTCACCCTCATCCGCAAAGACCAGTGGATTATCCGAGATGCCATTCGCTTCAGTTAAAATAGTTTGTGCTGAGTTTTTAATCTGCTGTAGACAAGCGCCCATCACCTGCGGCTGGCAACGCAATGAATAAGGATCTTGCACACGGTCACAATTACGGTGACTCTCTTCAATCTGTGAATGGTCAAGCAAGCTACGATAAGCAACGCCGACATCAATGACCGATTGATGTCCCTGCGCACGATGCAGACGTTCATCAAACGGCACATGCGAACCCTTCGCAGCCTCGACCGACATCGCACCAATCACAGTCGCGGATACCAATAGATTATCAGCATAAAACAATCCTTCAAGTGCCAGTGCTGTTGAGGCCTGCGTACCGTTCAATAATGCCAATCCTTCTTTGGGAGCCAACACTACTGGCTCTAATCCAGCAACCTGCAACGCCTGCGCTGCTGTAATTTTTTCACCATTATGATGCGCGTACCCTTCACCTAGTAATATCGCACTCATATGCGCTAGCGGGGCAAGATCACCCGACGCACCAACTGAACCTTTAATCGGAATACAGGGGTAGACCGCATGGTTCAGCAACGCAATCAATGCCTTAATCACTTCCAGTCGAATACCAGAAAAGCCTCGTGCCAACGAACTAACCTTAAGTATCATCATCAAACGCACCGTTGCATCATCCATAAAACGCCCCACACCCGCAGCATGTGACAAGACGATGCTACGCTGCAATGTTTCAAGCTTATCGGCTGGGATTTTTGTATTGGCCAGCAAGCCAAAACCGGTATTGATACCGTATACCGTTCGGCCCTGTTTGATCACATCATCAACGATCTCTGCTGCGCGATTGATTGCCGCTTCATTCTGTTGGGTAAAAGTGATAGTAGATGCTTCATCATGCAATAGACGAAGGTCTTCGAAACGTAACTGCCCCGGTTTTATTTCAAAGGTGTTCATACGCCAGCGCCATCCAAACTTAACAATCCGTCATCCCGTCGCAGGCCTGGATCCAGGCAACCACTACCCTCGGTTTCACCTGCATTTCTATTCATTACTGCAAGGCCACCGAAATCAAATACAATAAATTTAGTTTGCACCTGAATCTCTGGATTCCGGCCTGCGCCGGAATGATGAGGGTTATTTTTCTCAGTCTGCCAATTTTCAGCACTCAGTGTGGTGCCAGTGGGGGCTTTGATTTTACGGGATGCATCAAATCGGCTTTTCATCACCAGATACCTCCATTACCATTTTCAATACTACTGTATCGGCCGTTACAACAGGCAAGCAAATTAATTATCCATCAGGATCACATATCGCACGACACGCCACATTCGTCCACTGCGGTTCAATATCAATACGCAGTGCAGAGAGCGTACCGCCCCAGACACAACCGGTATCAAGCCCATACACATTGCTAGGCTGGTGCATGCCCAACGTCGACCAGTGGCCAAACAATATCTGTTGCGGATCACACTGAGTCGCGCGTAGATCGAACCACGGCTGGTAACCTGCTGGCTGACTACCTGGTGCTCCCTTTTCTTTAAGTTCAAGTCGCCCCTGTTCATCACAAAAACGCAGGCGGGTAAAACAGTTAGTGATAAAACGCAACCGCTCCCAACCACTCAGGCGATTAGACCACAACACTGGTTTGTTGCCATACATCTGGTTAATAAACTCAGCGTAATCATCACCACGCAATACCTGCTCAACTTCTGCCGCACGTACCATTGCATCATCAAGCGACCATTGCGGCAATAACCCGGCATGCAACATCACATACCCCAATTGCTCATCGCGATGCATTAACGGCTGTTGGCGCAGCCAGTCACACAACTCATCACGATCTGGCGCATTGAGTATCGCTTCCATCCGATCCTGTGCGAATGACTTGCGTCTACCCTGAACCACCGCGAGCAGATGCAGGTCATGATTGCCGAGTACCGTGATGGCCCGACTCCCTAAACCTTTAACAAAACGCAGTACCTCTAATGACTTTTCACCGCGATTAACCAGATCCCCGGCAAACCATAAATAATCCCGCGCTTGATCAAATTTTATTTTACTGAGCAATTCAAGCAACTCGTCGAAACAACCCTGTATGTCACCAATCGCATACGTTGCCATGGTTACCTCCGAAGTCGCCCTTTGGTCTTGGTCTTGGTCTTGGTCTTCGCCCTAGCCGCAACACTGCGACCATCTTCCTCTTCAGGAGAGGTCTGCAAGACAAAAGTTGCAGGGCCATCATTTGTCAATGTCACCTGCATATCAGCACCAAACTTCCCTTTTTGTACATGAGTATGGGCTTTCACGGCCTGCTCATACATATAATCAAACAGCTGCTCCCCATGTTCAGGCAAAGCCGCCTTATCAAAACTTGGACGTAACCCTTTTTTTTGAGTATGCATTGCCGCCAATGTAAATTGCGGTACTAGCAGTAGTTCACAACGCGTATCTTTTAACCCCCAGTTCATCTTGCCTGATTGATCGGTTAATATACGGTAGCCCAACAGTCGCTTTAATAGCTTATCCACTTCATTTTCAGTATCATGTTTTTCAACGGCAATAAAAACCAGCAAGCCATAGCCAATCTTCGCAATTGTCTCATCATCCACAACCACACTTGCATGATTAACACGTTGAATCAATCCTATCATAACAATCGCCGCCCCATCGCTGTCGTCGCCTGCACCAATGCACGCGTTATCCCATCCTCTGAAGCTGAGTGCCCCGCATCATCGATCACTTTAAATTCCGCCTCAGGCCAGGCCAGATGCAAGGCCCAAGCACTCTCCATCGGACATACGATGTCATACCGGCCCTGTATAATCACCCCATCAACCCTCTTCAGGCGACTTGCATCACGTAAAATTTGATTTGGCTCAAGAAACGAATCATTAATAAAATAATGGTTTTCTATGCGCGCCATGCTCAACGCAGTAAGTGGGTTCCCGAGGTGGTTGATAACACTTTTCTGTGGGTGCAGTGTCGCAGTTTTTCCTTCCCATATCGACCACGCCCTAGCAGCCGCCATACGCACCAATTCATCATCACTATTCAGGCGTCGGTGATAGGCAGCCACCATGTCATCCCGTTCTTCCTCAGGAATAATGCTGACATAATCCTCCCAAAAATCAGGAAACAGTCGACTTGCACCACTCTGATAAAACCATTGTATTTCACGCGACCGGCATAAAAAGATACCGCGCAAAATTAACCCTTCGACACGCTCTGGATAGGTCTGCGCATACACCAGGCTCAAGGTAGAGCCCCAAGAGCCACCAAACAATACCCAGCGATCAAGGGCTAACTGCTGTCGAATCATCTCAATATCCGCTATCAATGCCTGGGTCGTATTGTTTTCAAGTGACGCATGTGGCGTAGAGCGACCACAACCGCGCTGATCAAATAAGATGATTCGATATAATTCTGGGTCAAAAAAACGTCGATGATAATCTTCACAACCAGCGCCCGGCCCGCCATGCACAAACAAAACAGGTATTCCGGATGGATTGCCACACTCCTCCACATAAATCACGTGGGATGGCTCAACCTTGATGGAATGTTGTACGTATGGCGCTATCTCTGGAAAAAGCAGACTCATTCCTCTACCTCTAGTGAGCTGTCTAAATTATTATATAAATATCATAGGTTGAGACCTTTATCGCTACCTAAATACTTACAATAGATACTGTGAAAAATAAAGCAATTCCTATAAATAAGTACTGCTTTAGTGATTACCAATTTCATCGCATCACTGAATCATCAGTAGCTAAGGTTTCTGGGCAACAATCAATGCCTCATCTCGATAGCCTTGTTGAAGTTCACCAACACACCCCTCTTCTCGATAAACCAACACCTGATAATCACCAAATAATTGCAACAGCTCGTTATCGGCAAGACGAAAATCACGGCTACGAGGGCCGCCTTCATTCACATAAGTTTGTGTAAATGTTTGATAAAAAATCAAGCCCGATGGCTTCAGTGCTCGTTTAATATGCGGCACCAATGAGCGATCAAGAAAATAGCTCACGGTTATCACGTCAAATGATGCGGCGGGTGGTGGTTGCAGCACAATATCACGCGCCTCAAAGGTTATTGCTAAATCCGCCATGGCAGGCGATGCCTTCAAACGCTCGATCACCACCTCAGAGATATCCCATGCCGTTGTGCGCAGGCCATATTGCGCCAGAAATACGGCATTGGCGGCCATACCGCAGGCCAACTCCAGCGCATTGCCCGAATCAGGTAGTAAATGTTGATTTTCCTGCAATACCCGCACAGCCGTATACTCACCTTCAGCTGTCTTTTGGTAAATCGCATCCCATTTTTTTTGCGTATCACTAATTTCCATCACATCCCCACACTTAAGACAAACCGCACTATTTTCTCCAAAATGCAGGCGTTAACAACACCAACAGAGTAAAAATTTCGAGTCGGCCGAGTAACATTGCAAAACAGAGCACCCATTTAGCTGCATCATTAATATTGGCATAGTTTAACCCTACATCTCCTAACCCCGGCCCAAGGTTATTCATGCAGGCAGCCACCGCTGAAAATGATGTGACAAAATCAAGCCCCGTCGCGGCAAGAATAACGGACATCACACAAAAGCAAACCACATAGAGTGAAAAGAACCCCCACACCGCATCAATCACCCGACTCGGCAACGGCTTATTACCCACTTTAACTGCAAACTGTGCATTGGGGTGAATCAGTCGCTTGATTTCACGTCCCCCCTGTTTCAGCAGTAACAGCACCCGTATCACCTTCAACCCACCACCTGTCGAACCGGCACAACCACCAATAAAGCTGGTTAACAATAACAACACCGGCAAAAAAAGTGGCCAGTTATGATATTCAGCAGTGGTAAAGCCTGCTGTCGTACCAATCGAAACCGCCTGAAAAATCCCATGATGTAAGGCCCCACCCGGCGTATCAAAGGTGCCGCTGGCATATAAAAAGTAAGAGGTGATCGCTGAGACAACCAATAAAATCATAAAATAAAACCTAAACTCAGGGTCATTCAAATAAGGACGCAAGCTCAAACCACGCCATGCCAAAAAGTGAAGCGCAAAATTAACCCCAGCTAATAGCATGAAAACGATCGCCACGGATTCAATCAAGGCACTGTTAAAATAACCGATACTCGCATCATGGGTTGAGAAGCCACCAATCGCAATGGTTGAAAAGCTATGGGCAATCGCATCAAACGGTGACATCCCCGCCAACCAATATGAGAATGCGCAGGCGACCGTCAGTCCTAAATAGATATACCACAGCGCTTTTGCCGTCTCGGTAATACGCGGCGTTAATTTATTGTCTTTCATTGGCCCGGGAGTTTCAGCGCGGTAAAGCTGCATACCACCAATTCCAAGCATGGGTAAAATTGCGACCGCTAATACAATGATCCCCATCCCACCCAACCACTGCAGTTGCTGCCGATAATAAAGCACCGATAACGGCATCTCATCTAGGCCAAAGATCACCGTTGCTCCCGTGGTGGTGAGCCCAGAGACAGATTCAAAAACGGCATCCACAAATGAGAGTTTCGAACTTAATATAAAAGGCAGGGAGCCGGACAAGCCCAGCACCACCCAGAACATCACCACCACAATAAAACCATCACGCAGGCGTAGTTCTTTGCGATGCGAATGCACTGGCAACCAAAAAATTAAACCGCTTATCATGACTAGCGCAAATGCATAAAGAAAGGCCTGCAACGAGGCTTCATCATAAATCCAAGCCAACACCGCAGGCGGTAGCATGGTTAAACTGAACAGTGCCAGTAGTATGCCGATGATGCGTTGTATTGCTTTATATTGCATGAGTATCCGGATACCTTTGCACAATTGTCCTTTTGCTCTTTGGCGGCGTTAAAATCGTACTCAATCGATCATTTATCGTTATCAACTCCCTCATTCCATGCACTTTTTCCTTGCTTTAAAGCACCCACTGTTGGTGCTAGAGCACACAATCACTGCTTGTGCAAAGGCACCTAGAAACAAAAAAATGTTCGTTGTGATTAACATAGTGCTATCAGGGCACATAGGTTCAACATTAAAGAAATGTCACACCCACTTGAAAGAGACGCTCAACTTCCGTGATACGTTTTTTATCAATCAAAAACAGGATGACATGATCCTCTGCTTCAATCACCGTGTCATGATGTGCCACCAGCACCTCTTCGCCCCGCACAATAATGCCAATACTGGTACCACGCGGTAATTTGATCTCCCCAATCGATCGTCCCACTACCCTAGATGATTTTTTATCACCATGCGCAATCGCTTCAATCGCCTCCGCCGCACCGCGACGCAACGAATGTACCACCACCACATCTCCGCGACGCACATGGGCCAGCAGCCCGCCGATGGTCGCCTGATGTGGCGACACCGCGATATCAATCTCACCGCTCTCTACCAGATCAACATAGGCGGCACGATTGATCAATGTCATTACCTTTTTGGCTCCGAGCCGTTTTGCTAACATCGCAGAGAGAATATTGGCCTCGTCATCATTGGTCATCGCACAAAAAATATCGGTGCTCTCTATGTTCTCTTCCAGTAGCAGCTCTTCATCAGCAGCATCACCGAGTAACACCAGCGTTTTATCGAGTTCTTCAGCGATACGCTGCGTGCGTTCAGCATTGTGGTCAATTAACTTCACCTGGTAACGATCTTCCAGCGCCGCAGCCAGCCCTTTACCGATATTGCCACCACCGACTAAAATAATGCGTTTGATTGGTTTATCGAGTTTGCGCAGCTCACTCATCACCGCGCGAATATCATCCTTCGCTGCAATGAAAAAGACTTCATCATCGACCTCAATAACGGTATCCCCCTGCGGAATAATCGGCGTACCACGACGAAAAATCGCCGCAACGCGCGATTTAATCCCCGGCATGTGCTCTTTTAGTTCGCGCAGCTCATGCCCAACTAGAGGTCCGCCGTAGTAAGCCTTTACTGCCACCAGTCGCACTAGGCCATCTGCAAAATCAAGTACCTGTAGCGCTCCAGGGTACTCAATCAAACGACGGACATGATCAATCACCACCTGCTCCGGACTAATCAGCATATCGATAGGCAGCGCCTCCTGCGTAAAAAGTTGCGAATAGGCAATATATTCACGCGCCCGCACGCGCGCAATCTTGGTAGGTGTGTGAAACAGGGTATAGGCGACCTGACAGGCGACCATATTGGTCTCATCACTATTGGTGACGGCAAGTATCATATCCGCATCTTCAGCACCCGCACGTCGTAGCACATCTGGGTGCGAGGCGTGGCCGACAACGGTGCGAAGATCAAAACGATCCTGCAGATCATGCAGTGCCTTAGCATCCACATCGACAACCGTAATGTCATTTGCCTCTCTGGCCAGATTTTCTGCAACTGAAGCGCCAACCTGACCAGCACCCAGCACTATAATTTTCATGACATGACACCCAGAATCGCCATTGGAGGCAGAAAATAATGTAAATCAAACTCTATTTCGCGCATAGGATAACAGAAAAATAGTCGACAGCTCATCCCTACTTACCACCTGCATTTTTCTTTTTATCGATACCCAACGCACGAAACTTACGGTAAAGATGCGTCCTTTCAATCCCAGCCTTACGTGCTACCTGCCCCAGATTCCCTTGTAGTGCACGTAGTTGATACTCAAAATAGGCTTTTTCAAACTGCTGACGCGCACCGCGCAGTGGTAAGTCAAATTCAATCGAGTATTGAACCTCGTTTTTCTCAAGGGTAATCCCTAACGAGGCCTCTACTTCATCAACATCAACCTCACTATTACCCCCAAAAATCATTAAACGTTGTACTAGGTTCTTTAACTCACGTACGTTTCCTCGCCATGGATAATTTGTTAAACGTAACACCGCAGCATCACTAAAACGGCGCTTCACCAGATGTTCACTCTGTGCAAACTGTTCTGCATAAAAGTCGAGTAGTGCTGCCACATCATCCGCGTGATCACGCAACGGCGGGATATCGAGTGGCACCACATTGAGGTGATAGTAGAGATCTTCTCGGAATTTTCCATCCGCCACCACCCGTTTTAAATCACGATGGGTGGCAGCAATCATTCGCACATCAAACGCCACTGGTTCAACCCCACCAACACGTAAAAATGACTTGTTTTCCAGTGCGCTAAAAAGCTTCGCCTGCACACCCGGCTCCATGTCTCCTATTTCGCTCAGAAACAGCGTGCCACCATTTGCCTGTTCGATACAGCCATAATGAATCGCACCTCCCTCTTCACTACCAAATAGTTCCGCCGCGGAATTAGTATTGGCCACCGAAGCGACACTTACGTCAATGAATGGCTCACTCGCCCGAGAACTGCAGGCATGAAGATAACGTGCGAAAAGCTCTTTACCACTGCCAGCCTCACCACTAATCAATACCCAAGCATTATGTTTCGCGATGCGCTCCGCACGTTCACATAATTCACGGATTATTTTACTACTACCAACAGGCTGACCCAGTGGCTGCACTTTACGTCGCAAGCCAATATTTTCACGTTGTAGGCGGTCGGCTTCTAATGCGCGCCCTACCACCAGCAACAACTTAGCCAACGACAATGGCTTTTCCACAAAATCATACGCACCGAGGCGTGTCGCCTCAACTGCCGTCTCAACTGTGCCATGACCCGATACCATGATCACCGGAATATCAACACCACCCTCTTCCGACCATTCACGTAGCAACGAGATACCATCGATGTCGGGCATCCACACGTCGAGTAAAATAAGGTTCGGGCGACGCATACGGCGCATCTTGCGTGCCTCCTCACCATTGGCGGCAAGGCTCACCTCATAACCTTCATCTTCAAGGATATCTTTGACTAGCTCACGAATATCACGTTCATCATCAACCACTAAAATATAGGGTGCGCTCATACCTTTCCACCATCTTGTTGTTTGAATGGTGTCACATCGCCCACCACGATATCCGCTTCATTACACTCTACTATCATTATAGGCGCTGCATCTTCCATGCTATTTTGTGCCACAGGCAAACGAATTGTCATGCAGGCACCATTTTCAATATTTTCCGCCCAGATCACACCACTGTGTTCTTCAACAATTTTCTTCACTATCGCAAGCCCCAGACCACTGCCCTTCGGTTTTGCGGTGACATACGGCTCGAAAATATTTTCTAGGATCGTCGCAGCAATACCTGAACCACTGTCGGACACCTGTAACTCAACCATCGAAACACCACGTTCATTAAACGCACGTGTCACCAACTCAATTTTCATTTCACCATTCACCATCGCTTCCAGTGCATTTTTTATCAGGTTATGTAATAGCTGCCGCATGCGACCAGAATCGATCGACACCAACGGTAAGTCATCTTGCAGATCTGTCACGATCGTCACCCCACAGCGATTATTTCGATAAAGGTCTAATACCTCATCGATTAAATGATTTAGCGCCAGTGGGCGTCGCTCTAATTTTGGAGTGCGCGCATATTCTGAAAAGGCCTGTACCATCTCCTTCATCACCTCAACCTGTTGCACAATCGTATGAGTTGATTTATCCAGTACCACCGCATCTTCTGGTTCCATCGTCTTTAAATATTTATGGCGCAATCGCTCAGCAGATAACTGAATAGGGGTCAGCGGATTTTTAATTTCATGCGCAAGACGGCGCGCCACTTCCCCCCATGCTGCGTCGCGCTGCGCCTGCACCAGATTGGTGATATCATCAAAGACGATCACATAACCACCTTCATCTCCCGGCAATGCAGCACCACCGCACATCAACACCTGACGACCCGTTACGCCATAAAAAATCACCTCTTCACGCCAGTCGCCCTTACCATTTGCATCTCTGCTTTGCTCTACTAGATGAGGAGTAATTACGTTCGCAAAATTCTTCAGGTATTCATAGCGCTCAACAATTTCATCCAGTTCATAACCAATACACTCCTTTGATTCCACCCCGAGAATATGTCCTGCCGCCACATTTACTGTGTATACCGTGCGATTCACATCGAGCGTTAACACTCCCGATGAAAGACGTGCCAGCACCGCCCATAAATAAGCGCGTTCCTGCTCTGCCTGCTGCTGGCTATTACGCACGTCTTCCTGCGCTTGGGCAATTTTAAGCGTCATATCATTAAATGATTCCACCAAAAATCCAAGCTCATCAGAAGAATGCATCGGTAGACGTTTGGTATAGTCACCAGCTGCCACCGCGCGAGTACCAATGGCCAATACTCGAATCGGTGTTACTAGGCGACGCGCAGAGAAAAAAGCGAGCCACACTGCCATCAATACACCCAGTAATAACACTAGCGATAACATTAAAATAAAACTATTTTTCAGTGGGTCACGTAGCAGCAAGAGCTGTTGATACTGCATGTAAGCGGATTCAACACTGTTTGCCAGTACACTGACTCGATCAGAAATAGGATAAAGTGCTTGTAAAAATCGCGCATCCAACAGAGGCGTTGCGGCAGGAAGCTGTATTACCACTCGGACATAGAGTCCGTTATCACTTAAAGGATCAAGCGAAACATAGGCGGTGCCACTCTGCCGTACCTGACGAATCACTGACTCATTTGGCAAATCCGGGACAATATCAGCGGGATTAATACTGCTCGACGCAACAACATGCCCACCACCCATAAAGAGTGTTAATTCCGATGCGCCATCACCCATTCGTAATTCATCAAGTAACTGAGGTAATCCAGCCTCAGTGGAAAGCTGCAATTTACTGCGCATCTGCTCGGTGCGTTTCATCAGCTCACGTGAACGCGTCTCTAATGAGGTGCGGCTTAACTCCAATGCATCATCCAGTGTTCGTTCAACACGCACATCAAACCAGCTATCAATGCCGCGCTGGATAAAGCCCAGAGAAAAGTAGTACACCAGTGATACAGGGGCCAATGCCAGTAAGACAAACATCACCATTAAACGTACGGTGAGCCTTGAACCCGTTGCACGATTTCGATATTGACGTCGCAGACGAAGCAGATTGGAAGTAATCAATATCAGCAGCGCAACCAGACCGCACAAGTTGACCACCAGTAACAGCATATAAAGCCGACCAAACTGCTCTGAATTCTGCGTTGCGGCACTCATCAAAAAAAGTGACGACAGCAACAGGATCGATAGCAATGCTACCGGAATAGCCCCAGAGCCGAGCCGCTTCAGTTTGGCAATATCCACGAATACCACTCACTGCTTAAATGCCAGTCGGCAGAAAAATAGGCGCGCAGACGCAACGGCGTTGGTAATTCACCCACATCCACCGATGCCCGCATTGCGCCAACATACTGGCCATCTTTATCTAGCAGCTGCTTATCCAGTACCGGAAGATCAACCACTGTCCCCAGCAGCGCAAGCGCTATTTCCAGCGTTGGCAAACTATGTTGCGAACCACTATTAAGATTTGTCACTAGGTATTGCCGTGTCAGGGCGTGATATTCGAGTTGATAGCGCTGTACCAATTGAGCAATCGCTTCATCCCATATCAATTTTCGACTACGCTGAAATTCAATATCAAGCGCCACCACGATCGGCACACCCCGATGCATCACCTCTAATACCTTGTCACTTAATTCATAATCAATACGTGCATTGAGGTAATAAACCTTATCAACCAGCTTGACCTTTACCT
>QIHH01000188.1 GCA_003230195.1 Gammaproteobacteria bacterium | reverse complement strand
AGCGATACAAGACAGGCACCTGCACAATAAACATCCCGGCGGCTTTATTCGCACCCTGCCACCACTGCAAACAATGGAGACCCTTCTATTTCAGATGATCGGGCTTGGATTTATTCTCTATAGCCTGTCACTTGCCAGTGGCGCACTGTTTATTGAAGATATGTTCGCACAACACCTGGCCCACAAAACTGTCTTTTCGATCACCGCATGGACGGTGTTTGCAATCTTACTATGGGGTCGCTGGCAATATGGCTGGCGCGGAAAAAAGGCGATTCGCTGGACGCTGGGAGGCTTTAGTGCCGTACTGTTAGCCTATCTTGGAAGCAAGCTCGTGCTTGAAGTGGTACTCAAATAACCCAATGACGCTCGCGTTATCACCCCAACCAACCACGCTGTAAACAGGATGACACTTCGTGAATGAGATTTCACTCACCACACTGCTCGTGGTTCTCTTTCTGCTACTGCTGATGTCGGCATTTTTCTCAGCCTCTGAGACTGCCATGATGAGCCTCAACCGCTATCGTCTACGCCACCTTGCACAAACGGGACACTCAGGTGCAAAACGTGCGCAGAAATTGCTCGAACGCCCCGATCGTTTAATTGGCCTGATTCTGCTCGGCAACAACTTTGTTAACATCCTAGCCTCTTCGATCACCACCATCATTGCACTCAAGTACCTTGGCGAAGCCTGGATCGCGGCAGCGGCAGGCGTGCTGACCTTGGTGATTCTGATTTTTGCAGAAGTGACCCCTAAAACAAAAGCCGCATTGAACCCTGAGCATATCGCCTTTCCAGCCACCATTATTCTCAAACCATTGTTGATCATCTGTTACCCGATGGTCTGGACGATTAATATCATCGCCAACAACCTGCTCAAGCTGCTTGGGGTTACACCCAATAGTGATGCACTGCAACAGCTGACGCAAGAGGAACTGCGTACCGTTGTGAACGAGGCGGGGGCAATGATTCCGCAACGTCATCAGAAGATGTTGCTCAACATCCTCGACCTTGAAAAGGTCACCATTGAAGATATCATGGTACCGCGCAACGAAATCATCGGCATAGACCTTGATGATGAATTCCATGAGATCATTCAATTACTGACTAACTGCCAGCACACACGCCTTCCGCTCTATCGTGACAACATTAATAATGTGCTTGGTATTATGCATGTGCGTAATGTGCTGCCTTTTATCCATAAAGAAGACTTCAATAAAGAGACGCTTCTCGGCATCGCAAAAGAGCCTTATTTCATGCCTGAAGGAACACCACTCAATACTCAATTATTGAATTTTCAGCGCCAGAAACGACGTATTGGCCTAGTGGTCGATGAATATGGCGATATCGAAGGACTGGTCACGTTAGAAGATATTCTGGAAGAGATTGTCGGTGAGTTCACCACAGACGTTGCAACCGCTATTAAAGATATCCACCCACAGGAAGATGGCAGTTTTCTTGTGGATGGCAGCGCTAATTTGCGTGAGATTAACCGCACCATGCACTGGTTCTTTCCAACAGATGGTCCTAAAACGTTGAATGGGTTAATCACCGACTATCTGGAATCCATTCCCGTTCCCGGAACAAGCCTGCGCATTGCGGGCTACCCGATGGAAATTGTACAGATTGCAGACAATACCGTTAAAACTGCGCGAATCTATCCCGAGCTAAGGGTGGTAAACGAAAAAAAAGAAACTGATTAATGTTGCGGTGACAGCTGGTTCAATCGCTCTAATCAGCAGCATTATCACGTTTGGCACGGCAACAACGATTACGCCCTTCTTCTTTCGCATCATAGAGTGCCGCATCTGCCAATGCTATCAAGCTTCCACAGTCGCCCCCACACTGCGGTGGAATACCAGCCGCACCTAATGAGATCGAAACAATATCAGTCACATCAGAGAATTCATGCTTAAGCGCCAGCTGCTCCACTGCAAGACGTAACTCTTCCGCAATCACCATCGCGCCATCAAGATCGGTATTCGGTAATACAACCGTAAACTCTTCACCACCATAACGCGCCACCATATCGGATGAATGGCGCATCGTATCGGCTAAAGCTCTGGCAACCTTTTGCAGACAATCGTCCCCACCCTGATGACCATAACCATCATTATATTTTTTGAAAAAATCAATGTCGATCAACAGCAATGCCAGATTGGTTTTTTCACGTACCGCTCGCCGCCACTCTTTAGCAATGTATTCATCAAACGAACGACGATTGGGAATACCTGTCAGACCATCAATTGCAGAGAGACGTTGTAACTCAACATTTTTGACCTCCAGCTCTTTTTGTAACTCATGTAACTCACGGAAAGCGGCGTCACGCTGCTGTTGTGCCACATAACTGCGAGAGTGTGCCTGAATACGTGCAATCAATTCAATTTGATCAGGTAGTTTAACAAGGTAATCACTAGCGCCACAGCTGAAAGCCTCACTCTTATCTTTTGGATCCTCCTTGCTTGATAGCACAATGACAGGCGTATTGTTCAATACTGGGTGATTACGATAGGAACGCACTAATGTCATACCATCAATATCAGGCATCACAAGATCCTGCAAAATGGTAGTCGGCGCTATCTCAACCGCCATTTCGACAGCCTTTTTAGGCTCGCTACAATAATGAAAAATAATGTTCGACTCACCAGTCAACATGCGGCGAATCGCTTCTGCAACCATCTGTTGATCATCCACCAGCAGCACTACAATCTCATCGGTCATACTGCTCTCATCTGATAATGTTTTACTCACGTTGCTCATATCGACTGCCCCATGCTCAATTCACAACCACGTTATTATAGCGTTTAAGCAATACTGCTGAAATTTCATCCAGTGGAAGAACCTCTACCGCAGCATTCAGTGCCGCCGCCGCTTTAGGCATACCATACACTGCACACGAAGCCTCATCCTGTGCGATGGTATGTACTCCTTTTTGACGCAACGCTAACAGTCCAGCCGCGCCATCACGCCCCATCCCCGTTAACAACGCAGCCACTAACTTCCCACCCCAGTGTTGTGCAACACTTTCAAAAAAAACATCGACTGAGGGACGATAAACCATCCCCCTAGGTTCTTCAGTATATGTCAAACGTCCACCGGAAGACATGACCAGATGGTCATTCGTTGCGGCGAGATAGACAATCCCAGGAGAAATTTTCTCGCCCTCTTCCGCTATTTTTACCTTCATTTTACATTGCGTACCTAACCATTCAACCAACTCACATGCGAAATGCTCATCAATATGCTGAATGATAATAACACTCCCAGAAAAACCAATGGGGAAGTCAGCAAGTACTTTTGCCAGGGCGGGTGGACCGCCTGTTGAGGAGCCCAGAATCACAAGTGATTGATTGCGTTGAGCAAGCGAACTTGAAGCACGCTGCATCACATTAACACGGCCACGAACCCCCACTGGCCGTGTTAACTTTTCAATCGTTTTAATCTTATCTAAAATCGTCAGTTCACCCTGAATGTCTCCGCAAGAGTTTAGTACTGGCGTTTTAACAACATCCAGTGCACCTGCCCCCATCGCCTCAAAAATCATCGTGCTATTATCTTCAACTGAAGAGGTCACAATCAAAATTGGACAAGGTGTCTCAGCCATTATTTTTCGGCTAGCTTCAACGCCATTCATCACAGGCATAATCAAATCCATTAAAATCAGATCAGGTAAATCATTGGCACATTGATTCACCGCCTCCTCACCATTAATAGCAATCCACGCCAATTGATGATCGGTGGCTGAGGATAAAATACGTTTCAGTCCTTCAACCACCACCATCACATCATTGACTATCGCCACTCTCATCCTGCTATTCCAATCAAGTCGACTACCGCTTCACGCAATGACTCATCATGAAAACTACCTTTTGTTAAATAATAGTCAGCGCCAGCTTCAAGCCCTAACAAGCGATCCTCTTCTCGATCTTTATAAGAGACAACCATCACCGGTATACGCTGTAACAACTCATCTTGTTTGATCAATTTCACCAGTTCAATACCATCCATCCTAGGCATATCGATATCTGTAATCACTAAATGATAATCACCGCTGCGCACTGCATTCCAACCATCCATGCCATCAACGGCAACATCAACCTCATAACCATACGCTTCTAACATTTTACGCTCTACCTCACGCACCGTTATCGAATCATCCACTACCAGCACTCTCCGACGAGCTTCAATAGCACGCAAGCTCTCACCACCAATCTTGTCTATCCGGCCCTTTGATATCAATTTAACAATCGAACGCGCCATGTCATCAACATCAATAACCAATGTTGGTGACCCATCATCAAGTAACGCTGCAACACTCACATCTTTAATTTTACCTAAACGCGGGTCTATCACTTGAACAGCCAACTCACGTTCACCCATAAATGCATCAACAATCACCCCATATTGACCATGCCTGTCACTCAAAATCACCACATATAATTGCAAATCCTTCCTCGCAACCTGTGTCAAACCAAATACCTGGGATGCAGAAACAAGCCCAATATGACTATCATTCCACGTCACATATTGATGATCCTCAACAAGTTCAATATCATCTGCAGAAATTTTCAGAAGATGATCAATTCTCGCTAATGGAAAAGCGTAACTTTCACCACCGATATCAACCAATAATGTTCTAATAACCGACAGGGTCAAAGGCAACTGCATCTGAAAACGTGTCCCTTCGCCTGGCTTCGATGAAATCGTTACCACACCGCGCATCTCTTTAACTGAGTCATGAACGACATCCAGCCCCACTCCCCTTCCAGATATTTCGGTCACCTCATTTCGCGTACTAAAGCTTGGCAAAAAGAGAAACTCCAGTAGCTCGGCATCATCCATTTGTGACAACATCTCCTCGCTACTCAAGCCGCGTTCTAAAATTTTCTGTTTCAGTAATTCAAGATCGACACCACGACCATCTTCTTCAACGGTCACCAGTAACATGCCAGAACGATGACGCGCATCAAGCTTCACGATTGCCTGAGGAGGCTTGCCATTTTCAATACGATCTGCTGGCATTTCAACACCATGATCCACCGCGTTTCGCAACAGATGATTAAGCGGTGCTTTTACCATCTCTAACACATCACGATCGACCTGCGTCGTTACACCGGTAATTTCAAGACGCGCATCTTTTCCAAGTGAACGTGCAACATCTCGTACCATTCGCTGAAAGCCATCAACGCCATCAGAAAAGGGCCTCATGCGGCTTGCCAATACCTCTCGGTGCAATCTTCCCGCAAGATTTGCAGTACGGTAATCAAAGTGTTCCAGATCAACCAGTCGATCAGATAGTGTCTCTCGCTGCTTTACTGCTTTTCGCTGCAACGCAGCCAGCGCTATCTCTGCTGATGGGTCAACATCAGCCTCATTAAATTTCTCGCGCAATCCATCAAGCTCACTCACCAGATCAAACTGAAAACGCTTAAAGCGTTGCATCGCTTCAATATGTGGATGCAACCAGCGTGCCTCAACCATCGCCTCGCCAGCGAGTCCCAGCAGACGATCCATTCGTTCCGCACTCACACGTAACACACGCTCTTTTACTTCTGCCAGTGATACTGCCTTATCAGGTGGAGCCTCTGCCGCCTTGCTTTTATCAACAATGCCATGCTCAGAAGGCTGATCAGCAGCGTTTGCATGCTTTCCGTCATCCACAACAGCAGCAGTGCTCGCTTCGCTCAACGTAATCGAACCGAGTGACTGCTCTCCACTCAATATTCCTTGGAGCGCTAAAACAAGAGTATCTAACATCGCTACATTCTGCTCACTCCATGATGGCAGCTCTGATTCGTCCAATTTAGAGACCTGTCCCATCACATCAACACCACTTAAAAGAACATCGATGTCGGCACTCTTCAATGTCAGCTCATTCTTCTGTGCAGCCACAAAACAATCTTCCATCACGTGCGCAATACGAACAACGGGATCAATATCAACCATCCGCGCAGCACCTTTAATAGAGTGCGATGCACGCATCATCGATTCAAGGTTATCTGTTTCTGATGGGTTTTGCTCTAAATCAAGCAAACCATCGGTCAACAATAATAGCTGTCCTTCTGCCTCCGTTCTGAAGAGATCAAGCATTGAGAAGCCACTGAGGTCATCACTCATACGAGGTTCCTCTGTAGTGAATTAAACAATAGTTCTTGGTCTAATAAGCCCACATGCCGCCCCTCAAGTTCAAACAGACCGGCAAGATGGGAATTTATTGAATTAGCGGCAGTTGCAGGTACCTCACGGATATTTTCCCTCCAGATACGATGTGTGCCGATAATTTCACTCACAGGAAAAACAAATTGCTCCCCGTCTTTTACGAAAATCACCAATCGTTCAAGAAAGCTTTTACGTAATACAGAGGCATCTAAATCCCCCCCTTTATCGACAGATAACAATCTTCCCATTGAGACCCAAAGCTTTAGTTCGCCGCGTACATTAACCAGCCCCTTTACTACTGAACTTTGGGAATTTGGAATGCCATGTACTGGACGAATTTCAGATATTTCTTTGATCGTGATAGTCGGCAAACCAAGCCATTCATCACCGAGTCTAAACACTACGATTGATAATGAGTCATGACTTTTTCTGATTTTCTCTTTTGCCAGCAAAGAGGTCCAGTAATTCTGATAATCTTCAGGTATCGCACGGGTCAACAAGCTCCGTCCAGCATTAGAATATACATCGCAGTTACGACAGTGCAACACGTCATTTAAACGCGGGCACTTATCTGTCTCTGTGCCCCACACACCAATGGTTGACCAACAATTCTTTATCTGTTCATCCATTTAAACACCCATGAAAAACAATACTCACTGAGCCGCCCGCACAGCACGCCGCCGCAGGCTTTGAGCCTCATTGTTATCCCCATTACGCTCTACATGCAGCGCAAGGTGCACCAATGCTTTCGCATGATCTGGCACTAAATAAATGGTCTTTCTGAACATTGACTCTGCCATACCCTGTCTATTTGACGCCTCATAGACAAGACCTAACAGACAATAGGCATCTGCATTACTAAAGCGCGAGATAAGATCAAGACATAACTTCTCCGCTTCTTCAAGTGCGCCTTCATCAGCCAGTTCCTGTGCCTTTGATAAAACCGCCTGCTCATCCTTTTTCACCTCATACCCACCACTACTCATATACGCAGAAAATGGCTTATTACGATCACTGTTTTGCGACACCTGATCAGCGTTGGTACGCCGACTACTCACAGACAATGTTGTGTTATGTTTCTTTGAAAACTCATGCAAACGTTTGTCGTAGTTACTCACAGAATGATTTTCACTACCATCTTTCTTAACAAATGCAAATGCACCACGCAGCCGTAATGACCGAAACAGACTGTTTACATTATTATTTGCCTCCGCATGCCCAACAAACAACACGCCTTCTGGCGCCAACAAATCATAAAGTTTATGAATTGCCAGTTTTTGATCTTTGCTATCAAAATAAATCATCAAATTTCTACAAAAAATCACATCATAACAGCCCTTCATCAAAGAAAAATCATCCTTTAATAAATTCCCATGATGAAAATTCACTCGGTCTCTTATCTTCTCTTTTAAATGGTAGTCACCTTCAATTTTTTTAAAATATGCTGACTGAAATATCATGTCATCATTACGAAAAGAGTTATCCCGATAAACACCCGCCAGCGCCTTTTCAAGTGAAGCCTGACTAATGTCGATCGCATCAATCTGGAACCGGTCAACTGGAAAAGATAGTTTATCAAACACCATAGCAATCGTGTATGGCTCCTCGCCTGTAGAACAGGGAACACTCAACACCTTTAGCATTCGTGAATTTTCTTTGGGTATTAACCAGTCTGATTTGACATGATTAGCAAAGACATCAAAAGGAATATCATCTCTAAAAAACCAAGTTTCTGGGATAATAACCATATCCACCAAACGTTCAAATTCAGATTCAGAACTTAATAGCATCTTATAATACTGTTCTAAATCATCACAACCAGAACGCACTAAACAACGTTTAATTGCATTTTGAACCGACGCTGTTCCAACCGAACTGACGTCAAGCCCAATTTTATCTTTTAATAAAACTTCAATCTTCTCACACATCACACTTCTGGCTCAGTAGGGCTACCGTACAAGACATCGCAATCATGCCGAGATAGTAAGCGGTCTACATCCAGCCACTGGATAATGCCACTTTCATCTGTCATCATGTTTGACACATAATTATTTTCTGAGGATTGCTGCGCAGAACGATGGAAGCACCCTATTTCCAGCGAGATAGTTTCTGTTGCATGCTCTACAATCATTCCGAGATGATGCTTGCGATCATTATAGTCAATATATTTAACTAGTAAAATCCGCGTACTCATCACCGCACGCGACATAACGCCATCAAGCAGGCAACAAATATCAATCACTGGTACTGGGGTTGCCCGGTAATTACATAAGCCAGTAACATAGTTAGCTGTATTGGGGAAATTACTCAACTTCACCAATGGTATAACTTCACTCACTTTTTTAGCATCAACCACATAACGGTCATCACCAACATGAAATATGACAAACAACATCAGGAGTCGATCTTGAATTGGGAGACACCACCTTGAAGACCGTGCGCTGCATCATTAAGACGATCAATTGCACTATTGGATTGACGTAATGATTCTACCGTTTGTTGTGCAGATTCACTGAGTTGTATCATTGCCTGCTTAATCTGCTCTGCACCTTCAGACTGCATATGCATACCTTCATGAACAATTTCAAAGCGCGGTGTTAATGTCTGTACTTGATCAATAATCTGCGCAAGTTGAGCGCCCACTTCACGCACATCATCGACACTATTTTTCACCTCTTTCGAAAATTTCTCAACGCTCATTACGCCAGCAGACACAGCAGACTGCATCTCTTGCACCATTTGCTCAATATCCAGTGTAGCGACAGCTGTCTGATCGGCAAGACGACGAATTTCAGTGGCCACAACAGCGAAACCAACACCATATTCCCCAGCCTTCTCAGCCTCAATCGCCGCGTTCAATGATAACAAATTGGTTTGATCTGCCACTTTTGTAATCGTTGTCACCACTGAGTTAATATTGCCAGCTTTTTCACTTAACACCTCAAGCTTGGATGCGATCGCATTGGATGCATCAACCACAGAATGCATCGTTTCTTCCATGCGGATCAGGCCAGTATGACCACTAGCGGCTGCCTCAGCAGTACCCGATGCAACCCCTCCCACCTCATCCATCGTATTGACTAATTCTTTACCGGTTGCTGAAATTTCAGTGGCCGTGGCGACAATTTCATTCACAGTTGCTGCCTGTTCCGCCACGGTTGCCTCTTGCTGTTTAGCTGAAGCAGCTATTTCAGTAGAAGAGGATGTCACCTGAATACCTGACTGCTGAACCTGTGAGACAAGGCCATTAAGACTATTAATCATAGCCTGAATACCCTGTGCCATACGACCAACAGCATCATCACCACTAATATCAATTTCACCGGTCAAGTCACCCGCAGCTGCACGTTGTACCACCATTTTCATTTTACCCACTTTCTCTTCCAAGTCTTCCATTGCAATACGGCGCTCTTCCATTAGTTCGCTTAAATTATGAACCATTGATTGCAGACCAGTGCCAAGTGAACCGATGGCACCGTCTCCAGAAAAAGTGACCGCACCGGTCAAATCACCTTCAGCAGCTCGATTAACTACATCAAGTAATATATTGATCTTCTCTTTCAATACTTCTGCAGCATCATGCTCACGCTGTGCCTGCATTTGTTGTTGTTGGCTCACTCCATCCACATTGTCAGCCATGGTGTTGAATGCTATACCAAGCTTACCAATTTCATCCAAGGAAGAGATTGAAATTCTCACGGATGCATCACCCTCCGCACGCTTATTAACCGTATCCATCATTCGTTTCAGTGGTGCAGAAAGCCATTTTCCCAATAAAAAATTAGCCAACAACAAACCGATGATTAACAATACAATGTTTGCAATTATTTGCGTACGCACATCTTTAGCAATTGTCTCATCTATATTCTGTAACGAATAACTTACTCGAATAGCACCATTAACCGAATTTTCAGGTACGTTGTGGCAAGCTAAACAATTCACATCCCCTGGGTTTTTTCCCGCAGTTGCTCGAAATGGTGTTAAAACAGTTAATACTCGTCCAGCAATTCCCTTATCAAAATCTGATCCCTGCTGTACTTCCATAATATCTTCTCCCTGCAGCGCACGCCTATCCCACTCATCGACAGGGGCTTCTTCTGGAAAGCCAGGGCCATATTGCTGATTCACGGGCTCCCCACGAATAACCCTCGCATCAACAACATTATTGCGTTTAAGAATTTTATTTCTCAAGATACTGCGCTGATCCATGGTGTTTGTTAACATCATAGTATTAAGGCTATCAAAATAGAATGTAGCGAGGTCTTTAGTACGCTCTTCTGCATCATCCTGAGCGCGTTGTTTCTCTATAAATATGGTATAACCTGTCACCATACTAATGACAAAAACAAAGATGGTGGCGACAGTTAGATTGATCTTCATCCTCACGGATAGATGACCAAATGATGAACCATTATCTTTTGATGCCATAAGAAACCCTCTGACCAACTCTGGAACTTTCAACCATAAACACGTTCACAACTTCTATTTTTTACACCATTAAAGTTGTCAAAGATTAATACGGCTGAACATTTTAGAACTTTAATAAGTTCTAAAATTTTTAAGAAAATATAATACCGAATGTGGGAAATCTATCGAAAATCAAGTCATCTTTTCAGCACCAGCTATAGATGCGGCGCTGGTACGATTACAAGCAGCATAAATTCCAATGTAATTTCGAGCATTGTCTTAAGCACAGTGAAAAATCGACTAAGGTATGATCAAGTAAAAAATATATTTTAAAATGTATCAGAACAAAAGAAATCAGTTAAAAAAGGCTATTAACTACACCGCTCTATTCTTTAAATATTTGAATAGGGAATTATCGAAAAAGTTAAAATTCTCGTCCTATTGAAAAGCTCATAACATCCATATGGCTTTTAGGTTGCTCAAACATTGACACCACATCACTCTTGGCAAAGCGGTAACTGTCATAAAGGAATTTGACATAAACCCCCTCGTCACCAGTCCTGTCTATCAACTGAAAACGGTATGAGAAAAAAAGAGAAGGCCGCTTACCAGGCTTAAGCTCAAGTGAAAATGCATCAATAGTTTCATTAGTATAAACAGGGTATTTAATTCCAGCTCGCCATAAACTTCGCCAGATATCAGCCCTTTTTTCCATTCCTAGCGAAAATCGGGTAAACGCTATGTCAAAAATCTCTTCATAACCAATAACCCGCGCACCCTGCGAGCTAGCACCATTACCAATATCTCTGGACCATCTATCCAGCCCCACACCAGCAAGTAAATCTAATGAGCGCCCCCATTTATAATTCACCAGTCGATATCCTCCAGTCAATTCAGTTGTTGCCCCTAAATAATCAACACTTGCTGCAGCAAAGTGACCTAAACGCTGTGTTTGACCATCATAATCAACGACGCCACCATAGACAGAGGCATCCATTCGATAAAGTAGCCCACTGGTCAATCGCCCTTCATTATTATGAGAAAAGCTAAGACGTGCTCTAGGCCCTTGCTCTGTTAGCAGTCGCGTACCAGCCCTATCAAACTCCTGCCAACGGAATAACTCAACGCCAGCACTGACCTCTGTCACCCCATCATCAGCAGATTCATCAGCAATCACGAGTGAATTGCCAAATATGAGTAATGCACTAAAAAAAACAGACACGGTAGTTTTTTTCATTTTAGATAACACCTACAGTCAAATTAATTATTATAAGAGCTTTGTATGATACAGGTGTAAAAAAATGAGCTGATATTTTCCTGATTGAGGAGAAAAGCGCCGTTAATACCCATATGATGCCACGGCCACCGATAAGAAGATTTAAATATGCAGTATTACGACACCATACACCCTGATCATTACAACAGGGATTAAGTTAACACAACGATAGCCGAATTGAAGAGAACCTTCAAAGCTAATTAGATACTGTTTTTACCCACCACACGAAAAAGAAGTGAGAGACGTCACTCCTCATCCACGAGTCTAAAGTCTATGTCGGATAGATCCCCCGATGAGTCCCATTCATTACCCCATTTATCTGCTGAAATGTAATCTTCAGCAAACTCCTCATTCATGTCTAAATCATCATTTTTTGGGCCGCTCATAAAAACATCCTCGCTTTACTATACTCAAATCCCATAAAGCCCCTGTCAATACAGGAAGGGGAGGCAGCTAAAAATAAAAAAGCTGTTATTGTGTATATCGGCCCAGACAGGGGAGACTTGATAAGGAGGAGGTCAACTACTGCCGAATCGTATCTCTATGCCTCAACACTACAGACAAAGCGATAATCTTTCGATGCACAGAACGCCAGCCATTCAGAAAAAAATTGATTCACACGCCGCTTCTCAATGGGGTAGCGTAGCTTGTTATTAGGGTAGGTGTAGATACGAGCAAAACCCGTTTTGTTTTGATAAGTCAACACTTCAGCAACCCGTGCGTCATTATAGACCTTCACTTTCAAGTACATATCAGGAACAATTTCGTTATCATCAAGGGCATGAAGAAAAGCAATTGTTAACGTATATTTTCCGCGTTCCACCACATTCATCTGTAGATCCGGCAGCCCTCTGGATGATGAAAGTATTACCGTATCAATACCCATATCAGGCACCAGTCGAGCTAATGCTTGATAGTTCTCTTCGTACATCACCATTAACGGTTTTTTATCTGGTATTAACATTAACTTATACAACCACGCTTCAATATGTTTTATATATCGACCATACTAGGAAACAGTTGATGCATTATTAAGGACACCTCTATTCACACCACTCTCGCTGTAAACGATTTCGATTTAGAATCAACCACTGCAATGCAATAATAGGACTAGCAGAGTTAATACGACTACTATTAAGCAGTAACACAGCCTCATCATAGGAGACCACACTCACTTTGATATCCTCCCCTTCATCAATAAGTCCATGCACTCCGCCCACTCCAGTGGTATCTACCTTGCCACAAAATAGCGCAGTTGACTCTGTCGTGCCACCAGGACTCACAAGATAGTCACATACATGCTCTAATCGCTCAATTTCACAGCCAGCCTCTTCAGCCATCTCTCGATGTGCCACGCCTTCCGCACTCTCACCCTCATCAATAATTCCTGCCACAATTTCAACCAGCCAAGGATCAGCAGGGAAATCTAACGCACCGACACGGAACTGCTCTATCAACACCACCTCATCACGTACCGGATCATATGGCAATACAGCAACGGCATGCCCCCGCTCAAAGATCTCTCGCGTTAAAATATCACTCCATTCGCCATCGTATTTTCGATGCCTGAGACGTAATCGAGCAATACTAAAAAAACCCTTATAACAGGTCGTTTTCTCAATAATCTCAACGTTATCTAGCAACACGCACGCCCCCTCATTCAATCACTGCTATTATAACAACAAAATTCCAGATTTCTTTCAAGTTAAACGACTCACTATTGCCGGAAATGAACAGACAATCGCAAAACCACTTATGGCCCCTATTATTCGTCCTACTGTTAGCCATTATTGCAGTTTTTTCACTAAAGGCTAAGCAAGATGAAACGAATAAACTAATATTTATTTCAGGGTGGAAAAATGCAACGTCTTTTATTGAGCCAAGACACGCGTTAGCATCAGCCACATACCATAGCCATCTATATGTACTGGGTGGTATTGATGCCGCAAACAATTACGTTCGCACAGTGGAATATACTAAAATCAAGGCTGATGGAAGCCTAGGAAAATGGCAAAAGACAAGCCCGCTAAATGAAGGCCGTTTTTACCTTGCAGCGGCGGCGAGCAATGGGTATCTGTTTGCCATTGGCGGGGCCAAAGGGGTATTAGGCGAAAACAACATCCCCGTTGCAAGCGTAGAAAAGGCCAAAATCAACCCTGATGGCTCGCTTGGTAAATGGCTATTAACAGCTGATCTGACCACGCCACGACGAGGCTTAACGGTCAATCAATACGGTAATCGTATTTATGCGCTTGGCGGATATAACGGTATATTCTTACATTCAATCGAACAGACAACTGTGAATAAAAATGGACAGCTTAGCGAGTGGACCCTCTCTCCTCAGCAGTCAAAAATAGACCGCTACATTCATTCATCCGCAATCGCTGGTGAAAACCTGTACCTACTCGCTGGCCACATGAAAAACAGCAAGACAATCAGCTACGGTGATGTTGAGTTAAGTCAGATAAGCGATAGTGGAGCACTATCACCCTGGCGCATTGAGAACACAACGCTACTGACCCCACGCTTTATCGCCTCTGCATTTTCACTGGGTAGTTACCTCTATCTTCTGGCAGGGCATGATGGCGCAAAAAGACTGGGGAGCGTCGAGTTTACCGCCATCGATAAATCAGGGCATGTGGGGCGCTGGCAACTAACCGCGCCGCTAAAAACCGCTCGTAGCGGTACTGCAACAGTCACTCACAATCAAAGGGTCTACGTACTGGGTGGCATTAGCCAGAACAGGGTTCTCAATAGCGTCGAAACAGCAATTCAAATAGAAGATGGCAACTTAGGGAACTTCTCAGCGGTCATTCGTTAACACTATTAACTCAACATCTAATCTTTTTCAGTGTTATGACCAGCATTTTCCTGTTGCTTTCGCTCTAGGGCCAATGTTTCTTCTTTTTCTTCCTCTTCCCGAAGCTTTCGATTCTTCTTATCATCTAACGTTAAAAAAACTAAAAATGCGACAACCACCAACACGATGGCAATCTGTATGTATATCGCTAACATCCTGACCCCTTGATTTTCATTCGCTACAAACAATTTGAACTACACGATACACCAGACCTTTACGCATTTCCTAGTATTTCTATCGGCTTTTAATACCTAGTCTATTTGTAAGAGGCCTTTGCACGATACAATTATACAACCTCATTAACACCCATTCTTAATCTGTTCGAAGACTTTTCAGCTTCAGACAACACCACATCGTGCTCACGCCGCAGTTGTTGGCGGCGTTCGCGATGACAGCGCGTATCAAGTAATGGTAAGCCATTTCCCTGACGACGCGCATGCTGGCGACGATCTCGTGATTCTGCTTTACGGCGTTCATGCGTTATCACGGGGTATGGCACCGCCTTGCTGCTCGCCTGATCTCTGTTTCGATAGGCAACACTTTCCACTTCCTGTACTGATTCAGGCTGAGTCAGTAACAAGGTCTTATTACGTTGCGTACCGACATCATCAGGACGGACATATAGAGGATCAAACATTAGCATCAGGCAAGTACCGTCACCGTTAAATAAGACATTCAGATTATATCATGACTATTTTATCCGCAAAGCTCATAAATCCAGCATTAATCTTTTTATTTCATATGGATACCCAACGACATCCCGATTAAGCTCAAGGGACTTCTGCGATATACACCACTCGTTTTGGTGCAGGTAACCCTTCAACTGTCAGGGTTCTATCATCAGGATCAAGAAAATCGGGGAGTGAATCAAAGGTCATCCAGTCTGTACTACGCTGCTCATCAAGCGATGTCAGCGCAATATCCACCAGACGAACATTCTTAAAGCCACAACGCACTAGCCACCCCTCTAGTGCCAGTAGCGACGGGATGAACCACACATTGCGCATTTTCGCGTAACGCCCCTGCGGCACCAATACCGTATCAACACCACCATCAACCACTAACGTCTCCAGCACCAATTCACCACCAGGGCGTAGCAACGAACGCAATTCATAAAGATGATCAATCGGTGAACGGCGGTGATACAGCACACCCATCGAAAAGAGCGTATCGAAGCCATTTAATTTCCGAGGCAAATGTTCAACGCCCAGCGGTAACACATACACGGGTACATGAGGCATATACTGCTGCAAGGCCTGATACTGCATCACAAACAACATTGTTGGATCAACACCCGCGACTAACTCAGCCCCTTCACCCGCCATACGCCAGGCGTGGTACCCATTACCACAGCCAACATCCAGCACATAACGCCCCTTTAGTGGTGAAATATGCTGTTGAAGCCGCAACCATTTCCAGTCCGAGCGCCACTCGGTATCAATATCAATACCAAACACCGAATAGGGCCCCTTTCGCCATGGGTGCATAATGCGCAGTTGACGCTCAACTTCTACCGCCGTCTCGGCATCTATATCATCGCTCATACCTATTCGCACACTGCCCGCAGAAAGATCGATAGATGAGGGGGCAATTGCGGGCAACATGTCAACAACTGCCTGCCACTTGGCCAGATCACCGTGCCCACGCTCAAAGTTCGCAGCGATCGTCGCAGGTAACGTATCAAGCCACCATTCAAGCGGAGAGTCAGCAAGCTGTTCATACAGGCGTTGATAAATAGTCATTTCACTGCAATAAACGAAACAAAATTAAGACACTGGAACCACTGGCGTACCTCATTAAAACCAACACCTCGTAAACGTGCCACATGCTGCTCACACGTATCTGGTACCAACACATTATCTAATGCAGCACGCTTTTGGCTCACCTCTAATTCACTATAGCCGTTACTACGCTTAAAGGCATGATGCATTTCAGTAAAAAACCCAGCCTCAGTTTCATCACTAAAAGCCAATTTTTCCGACAATAACAACGCCCCGCCCGGTAACATGCCAGCATAAATTTTCTCAATCATTGCTATGCGGTGAGAGGGTTCTATAAATTGCAACGTCAAATTCAAAACAACAATAGAGGCGCGTTCAATAGAAACATGCTGAATATCAGCACAAGCAAATTCAACCGGTACATCAACCCCATCAGCGTTCACGTATTGACGACAGCGTGACAACATCGCTGCAGAATTATCAATCGCAAACAGACGGCAATCTGGCTGCGTTAAGCGACGGCGTATCGATAACGTCACTGCTCCCAGTGAACAGCCCAAATCATAGAGATGGCTACCCGGCTGTGCATATTGAGATGACAAAATCCCAGCCATATTAATCAGAGTGCTATAACCGGGGACAGAGCGGTTAATCATATCAGGAAAAACATCAACCACCGTCTCATCAAAGCGAAAACTGACAATTTCATCGAGCGGCGCTGCATACAGCTGATCCGATCCCGGTTTCTTCATTTTAAACAGACCTTCATATCAATACAAACAACGCCATTATACCCTGAGCAACCAAGATCATGCCAAATCCACACGAGAGCTTTGTACGGTTGTTCTTTTGCCCTCTAACAGCGTTAAAAGCGGCCTCAATTCGGTTATTTATAGCGATAAACTCCCTCATTCCGTGCGCCTTTTCCTTGCCAGAGAACAAAATCACCGCTCGTGCAAAGGTCTCATAAAAAACAATAATGTTCGGTGTAAATATATCACTACAACTATTTTTCAAAGTGACGATACAATCTAACGAAGATTCGATTTATCGTATATAAATAAAATTAAAGGTAACTATTAAGATACCATTGAAAGACATGGAGACTGATTAATGAAACCATCACCACTGATTATCACAACATGCTTTATTGCCATATTGCGCACGTGTGCTAGTAGCAACGCCATCAGTGCGCAACCTCTCACCACAAAAATATTGAGTGTTGGCATTGCCCCTCAGTTCAATTTACGTAAAACTCGCAAAACTTGGCATCCAATTTTAAAAAAAACAGAAGAACTCGTCAACCAGACCACCAGCTTTCACGCCTCCAATGCACCAGCAGCATCGCTTATAATCCATGTTGACCTGAAGGTTATACCTCGTTTAACAGCCGGGCTAGCAAAATTTTATCAAAAACAGTCCAAATTTAAAGAATAACGACTCGATGGGCCTTCTAGGAAAATTACTGCTACCAATTTTAATTGGCGTTTTCGGCTTTGCCATTGTCATTCATTTCTATTGGGGAGAGAGCCTGCAAAATGACAAGCAAGAAACAATCATATCGCAAGAAATCAGGCTGCTTAAAACATTAGAGCCTAGCCTTATTCGCTCTCTACTCGCTGGTGATCTTGCCGCTCTACACACTGACCTTTCACACACGCATCGCATCCATAAAAACCGCTGGAAACAGGTGGTCTTAAACAACCAGAATGGGGTTCAAGTTTATCCCATCAACAAAGCCACCTCATTAGACAGCAACAATTACATCACGTTGTCGCACCTATTATTAGTAGACAATGAAAGTGTCGGCAACATCCAGTTAACCATTGATGTCACACAAGGTCTTCAGGTAGAAAAACAACGCATCTTTAACCTGGAATTAATCACACTCTTATTTTTTGCTGTGATTGGACTGGTGAGTGCTTTTTGGCAAAATGCGGTTATCCGTAAACCCATTTTACGGCTTGAAAAAGCAGCCAGTCGACTCGCTGATGGTGATTATAAAATTCAATTACCACACAAAGGTAACGATGAAATATCTAATCTGACCGTTGCATTCAATACCATGGGGGAAAAGCTTTCGCGCACAACCGACAGCCTTCAGGAATTGGCTCAAACCTCCCGCGCCAACGAAGTTCGTATTTCGACGGTACTTAACAACATCGCAGATGGCATCATCACCACCGATGAAACCGGCATTATTGAGTCTTTCACACTGGCGGCAAGCAAAATTTTTGGTTACACCGAAGAAGAGGTGAAAGGAAAAAACATCACACTATTGATGCCTGTGACATATAAAGAGGCACATTCAAAGGGGCTACAACGATATATTAAAAACAACAACAAAACTATTATCGGCAATCGAGTTGAGGTTGAAGGACAACGAAAAAATGGAGATATTTTTCCGCTTGAGCTCTCCATCAATGAGATGAAAATTGGCAACCAGCACCTTTTCAGCGGTATCGCTCGTGACATTACCAAACACAAGCGCACAGAAAAGCTTAAAAATGAATTTATCTCCACCGTTAGTCATGAATTACGCACACCACTCACCTCGATCAGCGGCTCATTGAGGCTTATTAATGGTGGTGCTTTAGGAGACATTCCCGCCCAGGTCAAAGAGATGTTAATCATCGCCAATAACAACACAGACCGACTATTACTGTTAATCAACGACATTTTGGATATGCAGAAAATCGAAGCAGGTAACATGACGTTTGCACCCTGCATAATGGAAGTTGGGCCACTTATCAAACAGGCAGTTGAAGTGAATCTGGCTTATGCCGAACAATTCAGCATTAACCTAAAGATCATAAATAATCAAAATAATATTCAAATCAATGCCGACTCAGGTCGTCTGATGCAAGTACTGTACAATTTAATCTCAAATGCGGTTAAATTTTCACCTGCGGGAAACACTGTCGAACTCAATAGTATCGCAGTGGATGGGTACATTAACATCAGCGTTACCGATCACGGCACCGGCATTCCAGCCTCATTTCATAACAAACTATTTGAGAAGTTCACTCAGGCAGATTCCTCTAATACCCGTAAAACTGGCAGCACTGGATTGGGGCTATCCATCAGCAAGGCTATCATTGAAAAGCATGAAGGAACAATAAGCTTCTCAACAGAAGAAGGGGTTGGAAGCTGTTTCTGGTTTAAATTACCTATCGTGACCCACAAAGAAACAGAAAACGTTTTAAAAGGGCACTAGTAGAGACTACAACTGAGTAGACCGCCACTGACAAGACTTTCTTTACGCAGCTGTCACGCTGATCTCTTCCTCACTTTTTTCAAAAGTCAGCTCACCATCATCCACTAGTGCTATCTCAACAGTATCACCAGCCAAATATTTCCCAGCAAGAATATCCTGTGCCAAGCGGTTTTCTAGCTTACGCTGAATTACACGTTTCAGAGGCCGAGCACCATAGACAGGGTCAAAACCCGCTTCACCTAGTTTATCCAATACTTCATCACTCAGTTGAAGAGCGATACCCCGCTCATGCAGACGTTCACGCAGGTAATCGATTTGAATATCGGTAATCGCACGAATCTGCGCCTGTGCCAGCGGATGAAATACCACTAGGTCATCGATGCGGTTAATGAACTCAGGGCGGAAATGGCTACTGACACCCGCCATTACCGCCTCTTTCATTACTTCGTAATTCTCTTCACCCGTCATCTCCTGAATCACCTGCGAACCAAGGTTCGATGTCATCACAATCACGGTATTGCGAAAATCAACGGTGCGACCATGACCGTCGGTCAGGCGTCCATCGTCCAGCACCTGTAACAAAATATTAAAGACATCGGGATGCGCCTTCTCTACTTCATCGAGTAGTACGACCGAATAAGGCTTACGTCGCACCGCCTCGGTCAGATAGCCACCCTCTTCGTAGCCGACATAACCAGGAGGCGCGCCAATCAAACGTGCCACCGAATGCTTCTCCATAAATTCAGACATATCGATGCGCACTAATGCCTCGTCAGTATCAAACAGAAATGATGCCAGTGTCTTGCTCAGCTCCGTTTTACCAACACCTGTTGGCCCTAGAAACAGAAACGAACCGTTAGGTCGATTGGGATCAGAGAGTCCTGCGCGTGAACGACGAATCGCATCAGAGACCACTTTCACCGCTTCGTCCTGACCAATCACACGTTGGTGTAACTCATCTTCCATGCGCAGCAGCTTTTCACGCTCGCCTTCTAACATCCGCGTCACCGGAATCCCGGTCCACTTTGAGATAACCTCAGCAATCTCTTCCTCCGTAACGTTATTACGCAACAGCGTCATCTCCTGCATCTCGGCCTGTCCCGCCATGTCCAGCTGCTTTTCCAGTTCAGGAATACGCCCATACTGCAGTTCTGACATCCGCGCCAAGTCGCCACCTCGTCGTGCCGTCTCCAGCTCATTACGTGCATGTTCAAGTGCTTCTTTAATCTTCTGCATGCCTTGCAAGGCAGCCTTTTCAGCCTTCCACACCTCTTCTAAATCTGCAAATTCAAGCCCCAGCCGATTGATCTCATCATTCAGAATCGCGAGCCGCTTCTTTGAAGCCTCATCACTCTCTTTACCCAGTGCTTCACGCTCAATCTTGAGCTGAATCAGAATTTCGATGCGAATACGGCTCGCCGCTTCGTCGATTAGATCAATCGCCTTATCTGGCATCTGACGATCCGTGATATAACGATGCGAAAGGGTGGCCGCCGAGACAATCGCCGGATCGGTAATTTCAACCCCATGGTGCACCTCATACTTCTCTTTCAGGCCACGCAGAATCGCAATGGTATCTTCCACACTTGGCTCATCAACCAGCACTTTCTGAAAACGACGCTCTAATGCGGCATCCTTTTCAATATACAGGCGATACTCATCTAACGTCGTCGCACCCACACAGTGCAATTCACCTCGCGCCAGCACTGGCTTTAACATATTGCCAGCGTCCATCGCCCCTTCCGCCTTACCCGCTCCCACCATGGTGTGCAACTCATCAATAAAGAGAATTACTGAACCTTCTTGCTTAGCAAGATCATTCATCACACCTTTCAAACGCTCTTCAAACTCACCGCGAAATTTTGCCCCAGCAATTAACGACCCCATGTCCAGTGACAAAAGACGCTTGCCCTTAAGCCCCTCCGGCACTTCACCATTCACGATACGTTGCGCTAACCCCTCTACAATCGCGGTTTTTCCAACACCTGGCTCACCGATCAATACCGGGTTATTTTTAGTGCGGCGCTGCAACACCTGAATGGTGCGGCGAATCTCATCATCACGCCCAATCACAGGATCAAGCTTGCCCTGTTCTGCACGCTCAGTCAGATCAATGGTAAATTTTTCAAGTGCCTGGCGCTGCTCTTCAGCATGAGGATCATTAATGCTTTCACCACCTCGCAGCTCATCAACCGCCTTTTCTAATGCCTCTTTTACTGCACCTGCGCGGCGAATCGCACGACCAAGAGTACCTTTATCGTCTACCGCCGCCAACACAAACAGCTCGCTGGAAATAAACTGATCATCACGTTTTTGTGCCAGTTTATCGGTAACATTTAACAAACGCCCAAGATCATTCGAGATATGCAGCTCACCATCCGCACCCGCTACACTCGGTAGATGATCAAGCACATCACCCAATTGAGAACGCAATGCATTGACATTGATATCCGCACGACTCAGCAGCGGGCGAACCGTACCTCCCTGCTGATCGAGCAATGCAATCATCAAATGAACCGGTTCAATAAATTGATGGTCACGCCCAACCGCCAAACTCTGCGCATCTGCTAGTGCCATCTGGAATTTACTGGTCAATCGATCCATTCTCATCGGGAGCTCTCACTATCTTGGTTATCTCAAACATACATCTGTTTATCTCAGGATACTACTGATATAAGGGCCTGAAATTAAATTTCAAGCAGACAAAATAAAACCATCCTACTCAAGTATAAAACATCTCTTTTATCGAATTCTCATCACAAAACCGCGCCAAAAGCATGTACAATTAACGGTGCTAGCCACATTTTTATGTTGAGAAAAGCCGATACGAAAACGGTCTGAAACCTCATCCCGTAACACCGATACTGCAGCTCATCGTAAAAGCGCACTAAAAACAGCACCATCAAACAGCATATGTTAAGGCATCATTGACAGCGCCCTAGGAATCGTTTTAATGGCAATACTCACACTACCATCTGATATCAAAAAAACGGTTAAAGCCGCACTAAAAGAAGATATAGGTAAAGGAGACATCACCGCCTCACTGATCCCGTCACAGACGATTGCAACCGCGACCGTCATCACACGTGAAACGGCGATTCTATGTGGGCGCGAATGGTTTACCGAAACCATGCTGCAACTGAGCGATGAAACATCCATCAGCTGGCAAGTGCAAGATGGCGAGCGGGTCAACGAAAACCAGACACTCTGTACCATCAGAGGACCAGCCCGCTCCATTCTCAGCGCAGAACGCGTCGCACTCAATTTTCTACAACTGCTTTCCGGCATTGCAACCGAGTCACGGCGCTACGCTGATCGCGTCAAAGGACTCAAAACCACCATCCGCGACACCCGTAAAACCATCCCTGGACTGCGCCTAGCACAGAAGTATGCGGTGCGGTGCGGTGGCTGCGAAAATCATCGTATCGGGCTTTACGATGGTGTTTTGATCAAAGAAAACCATATCCTCGCCTGTGGTTCAATCACCAAAGCAGTCGAACAGATCCGAGCCAGCCATCCCAAAATGCAGATCGAAGTCGAGGTGGAAAATCTTGAAGAGTTCCATGAAGCACTCGCAGCAAAGGCCGATATACTGCTGCTCGATAATTTTGATCGCGCCATGCTGCAACGCGCAGTGATTCTCAACAAGGGGCAGGCAAAACTGGAGGCCTCCGGCGGCGTCACCTTCAATGAGATCCGCGGCCTCGCTGAAAGTGGTATCGACTACATCGCGATCGGCACACTGACCAAAAACATTCAATCGATCGATCTCTCAATGCGTTTTACTACCAACACCTGATGAATGCTGAATCAAGAGAAGCCTGATTTAGGCGACATAAATCTGCTAACATCTGGCGCATTGTCTATATATCAACCCAATATCAATCTAGGATTCAAATGCGCGCTTCAAAATTCCTCTCCGCCACCCTTAAAGAGACCCCTGCTGATGCAGAAGTGATTAGCCACCAACTGATGCTGCGCGCGGGGATGATCCGTAAACTCGCTAGCGGCCTCTATAGTTGGCTACCATTTGGCCTGCGCGTGTTGCGCAAAGTAGAGAATATCGTGCGCGAAGAAATGAACCGTGCCGATGCCCAAGAGCTCTTGATGCCCGCGGTACAGCCCTCAGAACTGTGGCAGGAAACAGCGCGCTGGGATCAGATGGGCCCTGAGATGCTACGCCTTAAAGACCGACACGGACGCAAATTCTGCTTCGGCCCGACCCATGAAGAGGTGATTACCGACCTGATCCGAAATGAGATCCGTAGCTACAAACAGCTACCCGCCACCTTTTATCAGATACAGACCAAATTCCGTGATGAACGCCGCCCACGCTTTGGGGTGATGCGCGCACGTGAATTCCTGATGAAAGACGCCTACTCATTCCACGCCACTGATGAGTCTCTGCAAGAGACCTACGACAAGATGTTCACCACCTATTCGCGCATTTTTGAACGATTGGGGCTCAACTTCCGTGCTGTACTCGCCGACACCGGCGCGATCGGCGGCAGCGCCTCACATGAATTTCATGTGTTAGCCGACTCCGGTGAAGATGCCATCGCCTTTTCATCCGACAGTGATTACGCCGCCAACGTTGAACTAGCCGAAGCGATTGCACCGAAAGGTAAACGCGCGGCACCAACCAGCGAAGTCGCAACGGTTGATACACCGAACCAGCAGAGTATTTCTGAGGTCTCTGATTTCCTCAAAGTGGATACCGCGAAAACCCTTAAAACACTGCTAGTAAAGGGCATTAAAGACTCTGTGGTTGCACTGGTGGTACGTGGTGACCATCAACTAAATGTACTCAAGGCTGAAAAACTGGGGCAGGTTGAAGCGCCACTCACCTTTGCCAGTATTGAGCAGATAAAAGCAGTGGCGGGTTGTGAACCGGGTTCAGTCGGGCCAAAAAGTCTAACTATTACCGTGATCGCTGATCACAGCGCCGCTCACACGGCCGACTTTATCTGCGGTGCCAACAGCGATGGTCAGCATCTCACTGGCGTTAACTGGGGGCGCGATCTTCCAGAGCCGATTACCGCCGACATCCGCAACATCGTCGAGGGTGACGCATCGCCCGATGGCAACGGCACACTATCAATCCGTCGTGGCATCGAGGTTGGTCACATCTTCCAGTTGGGTCAAAAATACAGTGCAGCGATGAAGGCGACCTGTCTCAACGATCAGGGCAAAAGCGTAACGATGACGATGGGCTGTTATGGCATTGGGATATCGCGCATTGTCGCTGCGACAATCGAGCAGAACAACGACGATGGCGGCATCATCTGGCCAGAGGCGATTGCACCGTTTCAGGTCGCACTGCTGCCGCTCAACATGCACAAGTCACAACGCCTGCGTGAGGCGTGCGAGGCGCTCTATGGAAAACTGACGGCGGCTGGCATCGAAGTTCTGTTCGAAGACCGTAAGGAACGCCCCGGGGTGATGTTTGCCAATGTCGATCTAATCGGTATTCCCCATCGCCTAGTACTGGGCGAGCGCGGCCTCGACAGTTATATTGTCGAATACAAGCATCGTCGCGATGCTGATGCGAGAGAAATCCCACTGTCCGAGATCGTTGGATACATCAAAAATTACGGATAAACGCTAAAGCAAAAACACCTGCCTGACGATCTAGTCAATAACATTATCGCGGCGGGTGTTTATGTTCAATCAAACCAGACAGACTCCTCTTTCGCCACTCAGACTCTCAACGCTGATGCTCTGCTGCCTGCTGACAATATCACCGTTATTAGCAAAAGAGCGTACACCCGATTCAGAACTGCGCAATCTGCTTATTAACGCCATCAATGATAGTAAAAGTTTTCAGGATCGCTTTGAGGCTGAAGTCTGGCTGCTAGATATGTCGCAACGCCTGCAACATCGCAACCGAAAGCAAGACCAGAAACATCAGCTGCAACTGCTCAAACTCATCCATGCTGAGGCGACGCGGGCAAAACTGGCGCCTGAACTGGTACTAGCAGTCATTGAAGTAGAAAGTAATTTTGACCGCTGGGCACTGTCACATGCAGGCGCTCAGGGACTAATGCAGGTGATGCCATTTTGGCTCAAAGAGATCGGTAAACCGGGAGACAATTTGTTTCACGTACCGACTAACCTACGGCTTGGCTGTACCATTCTGAAATACTATCTTGATAAAGAAAATGGCGACCTCACTCGTGGACTCGCACGTTACAACGGCAGTCTGGGGCGAAACGTCTACCCTAACAAAGTATTTAATGCACTGCGAGAGCGCTGGTATCGACAATAATGCGAACAGCTGGGAACGCTAATATTCGCCCAACAATAAAAAAAAGATCCTGAATTCAAGTCATAAGTGCCTTACTCAGGTCAAATGCCAGCACGCTGCCAGCCACGTTCATCATCATGCCGCAGCTCAAATGCAGGCCAGTACTGATTATCCAGTTTCAGCGTTAACATCGTCTCTTTACCATTCAGACTAACCATTTTAACACGCACAGAGGCTCGCCCTGCAATCTCATTAAGACGCGCCATAAAATCATCAAGATCACTGATCGCCACTCCATCCAGTTCAGTCAAACGGCCTGAAGGATAAATCCCATAATGCGCGGCTGGGCTCCCCTTCCAAATCCATGAGACATATAGCCCTTCATCATTCCGCCCCCGTTGAGCCGCTATTTCACGCTGTTGGCGGTGGAAGATTGCCCCAGCCCAGCTCACGAATCGCTGCAAACCCACACCATCAAGCGGCTCCGTCTGTAAATCTACTTCAATAATGTCACCGCCACGTAGCAGCGTTACCTTTAATTCAGCCTGCTGTGCCGCACGCTCTACCTCAAGAAAAGTCGTCACGACATTGCCATCAATCGCCAGAATAAGGTCTCCGCCTTCCAACACGGCTGCCGCTGGGCTGCCAGCCTCCACACGTATCACCTGTAATACATGGCGCGTCTCTGGATCGTGCGCCTCCATGGTTAATGCCCAATCATTATCAAGGCCACGTTTCCGCGCCTCATTCAACGGCACAAAATTTAACTCACTCGCAATCGTGCGTGTAATCACTGACGTCACCGCCTGCTGCTGCCACCGCAACTGATCCTGCACCACCGCCGCCGGCACACCAATCACCATGCTGCCAAATTTGTTATTTCGCTGATAACCAAAACTTGACCATAACGCCTGCACCGCACCGTCTTTATCCGTCAAGACCCCGCCCACCGTGCTTGCTTGGCTGGTTAACGAAATAACTTCAAGATTCGTTGCCCGATAGCGCGGCACAGAGGGCATCGGCAAACTAAACATATCAATCTCGGCCACAGTCGTTTTGTGCGAGATTAATTTGTGATTCATTTTGGAACCAATCAACCAGACATCATCCCCCGGTGCTAGTGGTTCATCTGAAAAGGCAGCATTACGCACAGGCGTATCACCAATCAACACAGGATCATAAGAGACCATTGCGATATTATGCTGCGGATGAATAAACTCAACATGGCCCGGCACTTCAAGTGAACCGGCAAAGATGATGGTGACATCACCTAATGTGGTTGGCACTGTATCACGGTCCACCAACACCCAGCCACGATCAACATCAATCAACAATCCCGCCCCGGTGTAACGTGTTTCGGTGATTCCTTCAACGACATAAGGCATATCAAAGTTAACTAATACTAGCGATTGCGCCATACGCTGCAGTGCGGGCGTTTCTGATGTCACAAAACGAGTGGTACTCGACTGTGGTTTTGACACCCGCGGCTGCGCGGGCCACTCTTCACACGGCCACACCCCTTTCACATCATCACGATAACAGCTCGATGCTGGAAACCAGCGTCGATCCATCGTCACCACACGCTGAATTTGCTGCCGAGGGTTTACCAACTGGAAAAAGCGTACTGAAAAACGCTCACCATCACTAATCAACCGCAGCACAGTCTCAGCCTCATCAACAGTATTGACCTCGTGGCCAGCAATAGAGGTGATGACGTTGCCACGCCCAATCAACTCATTACTCAACATATAACCACCATACGCCACATAAAGCCCGGATACTGGGATATTAAAACTGCGTGCCTGCTGATATGAGAGGTCATGTAAAATCGCACCACCCACATCGATATAACGCGACGGGGTAATTTCCTTAAGATCCTGTACCTTAAGCACTAGGGTTAGTTGTTTACCAGCACGCTCAATCACAACAGAAATATCATCATTCACATGCTGGTCAAGCATCGTCTCTAATGCAATAAAGTCGCGCACCCATTCGTCGTTAATTTTCAACAAAATATCACCAGCTTCAAACAAGCCATCAGATGGCCCCTCAGGTACCAGATAAGCGACCGTTAACAGACCAATCGCAACGGGATCCTGCGCACGTACCTGCGCCTCATATTCATCGCTTAAACCAAGGCGCTTAAGTTCATCATATGGCTGATATTGGAAGGTTGCCTGCAGTGTGCCGCGCTTCATTTCAACACCATTACGAATGCGCTCAAAAGCATGCACCACACGATCCAGTGGCAGATAAAAACTAGCTGCATTGCGCATATTTGCACCCGCATTCAATGCGATAACATTGCCTTCAATATCAATCACTGGCGCACCAGATGAACCGCCACTGGTCGATGAAGCAGCCTGAATATAGAAGGTATTAAAATCATTAAAGTTACCTCGACCATAAACAGGCGCGGGTCTGTCAAGGCGCGCAATGGTACCGCTGAGAATCGAAAGCTGCTCGCCACCATCATTCCCCACCACTTTAATCTCACGCCCACGCTGCACCGCTTCAGGTAACAGCTCTAATGCTTGAGGCTTGTTATAGGTCAAAGCCTCTGGATCATATTTAAAGAAACCAAAGTCATGGATAGGGTCTCGATAAATCGGTATTAATTTAATCTCTTCACGATTCAGAAAAACCCCTTTGGCCACCACTGGTCCCGGCTGCACCACATGACGATTGGTCAGCACAATCCCCTGCTCGGCATCAACCACAAAACCGGTCGCCTGCACCGAATTATTGATGCCCGTATCAAAAGAACGCGGGGCATCAACCCGGATCGCTAGCACCGCCTGTGCGGCATGGTCAATTGCCTGCTGCCAACGCTGCTCTTCACTAGCATGTAATGGTGTTGTAACAGCTAACACCGATAACAAAGGGATAAAAAATTCAAATCTAAATGGGGGTAACCTAAAGTTCATAAACTTGAATCGCATGTTAAAATCACTTTTTTGAATATAGACATAGTTTGCCGATTCTCTCACAAGTAAGCCGAAATAAGCAGCTCATCAGTCATGCTACACTGCCCAGTAAAAACTCAGATCAAAACGACCACCACACCATTATGAACAAGCTAAAACGCACCGAGATCTTTGAGCGCCTGCGCGCAGAAAACCCGCACCCGACTACCGAATTAAACTACGCCACACCGTTTGAGCTGTTAATTGCGGTTATTCTCTCTGCCCAGGCAACTGATAAAGGGGTTAACAAAGCAACTGATAAACTCTACCCTGTTGCCAATACACCCACGGCTATCCATGCACTGGGAGTGGATCGCCTTAAAACCTACATTAAGACCATTGGGCTGTTCAACAGTAAAGCGGCCAATGTGATTAAGACCTGCGCCATTCTCAAAGATCAGCACAACAGCGAGGTACCGCAAGATCGAGAAAGTCTCGAAGCATTGCCTGGCGTGGGACGCAAAACCGCCAATGTAATCCTCAACACCGCCTTTGGCCAGCCAACCATCGCGGTCGACACCCACATTTTCCGCATCTCCAACCGCACTAAAATTGCGCCCGGTAAAACGGTACTGGAGGTTGAACGCAAGCTAATCAAATTCATCCCCGATGAATTCAAACTCGATGCCCACCACTGGCTTATTCTGCACGGGCGTTATGTCTGTGTGGC
>QIHH01000235.1 GCA_003230195.1 Gammaproteobacteria bacterium | reverse complement strand
TGTTTGCTGAACACCTCGGTGCCGTGGCGGCGCCGACTGCAGGGCTTCACTTTGACCAGGCGATTCTTGATGAGATGAGTGCCAAAGGTGTTCGGCAGGCAACGGTGACCCTGCATGTGGGTGCGGGTACCTTTCAGCCGGTGCGAGTGGATGATATCGCGAGCCATGAGATGCACTATGAATATGTGGATGTATCGCAGACAACCTGTGATGCGATCGCCGAGACACGGCGACGCGGCGGGCGCGTGATAGCGGTTGGAACAACGGTGGTGCGCAGTCTTGAAACGGCGGTTCAGAATGGGGTGCTCGCGCCATTCAGTGGTGAGACCAATATTTTTATCTACCCCGGCTACCGCTTTAGTGCGATTGATCTATTGATCACCAATTTTCATATGCCGCAATCAACGTTACTGATGTTGGTGAGTGCCTTTTGTGGCCGAGAAAGTATGATGGCGGCCTATCAGCACGCCATTGAGCAGCGTTACCGATTTTATAGTTATGGCGATGCGATGTTGATTACGCCGTCTATAGCCGCACAGTTTGAGGAATAGCAGCAGATGCAGTTTGAGTTATTAGGCAACGATGGCGCGGCGCGGCGCGCACGTTTACATTTTGAGCGTGGCGATATTGAGACCCCTGCTTTTATGCCGGTGGGCACCTGCGCCACGGTAAAATCGATGACACCAGAGTCGGTGCGTGAAACCGGTGCAGACATTATTCTGGGTAATACCTTTCATCTGATGTTGCGTCCAGGGACTGAAATTGTCGAAGCCCATGGTGGTCTGCACAACTTTATGAACTGGCAGCGCCCAATTTTGACCGATTCTGGTGGTTTTCAGGTGTTTAGTCTGGGTGAGCTACGTAAAATCACGGAAGAAGGGGTGACATTCCGCTCGCCAGTCAATGGTGACAAAATTTTCCTTGGGCCAGAAGAATCGATCGCGGTACAGCGTTCGCTCGGTTCCGATATAGTGATGATCTTTGATGAATGCACTCCACATCCCGCGACTGAAGAGGAGGCACGAGCATCGATGGCGTTGTCGTTACGCTGGGCAGAGCGTAGTAAAATCGCCCATGGCGATTCAACAGCGGCGCTATTTGGCATTATTCAGGGCGGCATGTTTGAGTCGCTGCGTGACCGTTCATTGCAAGGTCTATTTGATATTGGCTTTGATGGTTATGCCATCGGTGGCCTGTCGGTCGGTGAGCCGAAAGAGGATATGATGCGTATTCTGAGTCATACCACGCCACAGATGCCGGCGTCTAAGCCGCGCTATCTCATGGGTGTCGGTAAGCCAGCAGACATTGTTGAGGCGGTGCGCCGCGGCATTGATATGTTTGACTGCGTGATGCCGACGCGCAATGCGCGCAATGGCCACCTTTTTGTCCATAGTGGTGTGATACGCATCCGTAATGCACAATATCGTAATGATACTCAACCGCTTGATGAAGGCTGTGGCTGCTACACCTGCAAAAATTATAGTCGCGCCTACCTGCGCCATCTGGCGGCGACTAATGAAATGTTGGGGGCGACACTCAATTCAATTCATAACCTTTTTTACTATCAGGAGGTTATGTCTGGATTGCGCACTGCGATAGAAGAGAGCGAGCTAGAACAATTTGTTGTGGATTTTTATGCAAAATGCTCGCAAGCCGCTCCGCCTGTGTCATAATGCTGCGCTGTTGAATTACTGGTTTTGATAGGAGAGGGGAGAAATGAGCTTTTTTATTAATGATGCGTGGGCTGAGGGTGCTGCACCGGCGGGTGAGTCTGGGCTAATAGGCCTGTTGCCATTGTTACTGATTTTTGTAATTTTTTACTTTTTACTGCTGAGGCCTCAGATGAAGCGCAGTAAAGAGCATCGCACCATGGTGGCGGCGCTCGCTAAGGGCGACGAAGTGGTTACTTCTGGTGGCGTACTGGGCAAAATCACCAGCGTCGATGAGAGCTTTGTGGGCTTGGATATCGCGAATGGACTGGAGATTAAAGTTCAGCGTAGTGCCGTGTCATCATTGATGCCCAAAGGCACAATGAAAGGGAAAGCATAAACAGCTATTGTAGCAAGTAAAGGCTAGTCGACGATGAATCAATACCCTACCTGGAAATATGTCCTGATCATAACAGTGATCCTGACAGGTATTCTGTATGCACTTCCTAATCTCTATGGTGATGACCCCGCGGTGCAGATTTCGCCGCTTCGAGGTGCTCCCATTAATGAAGCAAGTGTCACTCGTGTCAGTGAACTGCTGAAAGGCGAAGGAATCAGCACTAAATCGATTGAACAGATCGAGCGGGGTATTCTGGTTCGTTTTAATAATACGGTAGACCAGTTGCAGGCTAAAGATCTGATTGAGGAGAAAATGGGTGAGAACTATATCCCTGCACTCAATCTTTCACCTGCTACACCGGATTGGTTGTCGGCGCTTAAGGCGGCACCAATGTACCTCGGCCTTGATCTACGGGGTGGCGTTCACTTCTTGATGGAAGTTGATATGGTGGCTGCGGCACGTCAGGCGGGAGAGCGTTATGTGAGCGATCTACGTTCCATATTACGTGGTGAAAAGGTGCGTTATCTTTCGATCGCCCGAACGAGTAGTGGTCACTCGATTGAGATTAAATTCCGTAATGTGGCAGATCTTGAGCTTGCAAGTTCAATTATCCGCAAAGAATACCCGCGCCTGTTACTTGAGCAGGAAGATCGCGGTGGAGATGCCTTTCTTGTCGTCTCCATTAGTGACGAAGAAATTCGAGAAACTAAAAAAATGGCGCTGCAACAGAATATCATTACGTTGCGTAACCGTGTTAATGAACTAGGTGTCGCAGAACCCGTGGTTCAACAGCAGGGTGACAACCGCATTGTGGTTCAGCTACCGGGTATTCAGGATACGGCGCGTGCAAAAGAGATTTTGGGTGCAACTGCAACACTGGAATTCAGAATGGCAGTTGAAAATGCCGATGTACAGGCTGCGATAGCAGGGCGTCCTCCGGTTGGCACGCGCCTATATAAAGAGCGTAATGGCAGCCCAATTTTGTTGAAGAAACGGATCATCGTGACGGGTGATCAAATTATTGATGCCGCCTCAGGTATTGAACAGCAGAATGGCTCGCCAACGGTATTCATCTCACTTGATAGCAAGGGTGCGCGCAAGATGGCGGATACCACGCGTGAGAATGTCGGTAAGCCAATGGCTGTGGTTTTTATTGAAAATAAGACCAATAGCAAACGGATTGATGGTGAACTGGTGCGCACCAAGAAGAAGATTGAAGAAGTGATTAACGTTGCTGTGATTCGAGATCAGTTCAGTAAACGTTTCCAGATTACCGGGCTTGATAGTTCTGAAGAAGCGCGTGACCTTGCGTTGCTGTTGAGAGCGGGTGCATTGGCTGCTCCCATTGAAATTGTTGAAGAACGTACCGTTGGGCCAAGCCTTGGACAGGATAATATCGACCAGGGAATGACCTCGGTGATCGTTGGTTTCATTATCGTGATGCTCTTTATGGCAGTGTGGTATCGCGGTTTTGGCTTGGTTGCTAATATTGCATTAACCGTGAACTTGGTGATGATTGTTGCGGTACTGTCGATGTTACAGGCGACGCTAACACTGCCCGGTATTGCCGGTATTGTGCTGACGGTCGGCATAGCGGTGGATGCCAATGTGCTTATTTTTGAGCGTATTCGAGAAGAGATTCGAAGTGGTAATTCTCCTCAGGCGAGTATTAATGCCGGTTATGATAAGGCCCTCTCCACTATTGCAGATGCGAATATCACAACATTAATTGCGGCATTGGTACTCTACACCTTTGGTTCTGGCCCGATTAAAGGGTTTGCGATCACATTGTCAATCGGCATTATCACTTCAATGTTTACCGCGATTATGGGTACACGTGCAGTGATTAATCTGGTTTATGGTGGTCGAAAAGTCAAAAAGCTGTCAATTTAACAGCAACGAATGGATGAGTGATTAGATGCAAATATTTAATAAAGAGCCATCATTTGACTTTATGGGCAAGCGCAAGCTTGCGTTGATCGTGTCGATCTTGCTGGTGATTATCTCCATCGCGTCGCTTGCAACGCGAGGTTTGAACTTCGGTATCGATTTCACTGGTGGTACGTTGATCGAAGTGGGTTATGAAAACTCAGCTGATCTTTCTGAGGTACGTGCGACATTGGAAAGCGCAGGCTATGGTAATGCCATTACCCAACATTTTGGTAGTTCGAAAGATGTTTTAATTCGCGTACCACCGCACGAAGGGATGACGAATGCTGATCTGAGTACCGGTGTCCTTAATGCACTGCATAGAGACTCAGGTTCGGATAAGATCGAGATGCGCCGTGTTGAATTTGTTGGGCCACAGGTGGGTGAAGAGCTTACTGAGAAAGGTGGCTTGGCGATGATCTACGCGCTATTTGGCATCCTTATCTATATTACATTACGCTTTGAAAAGCGTTTTGCGGTGGGTTCTGTTGTCGCCCTTGTGCACGATGTGGTCATTACGCTGGGTATTTTTTCAGTACTACGCTTGGAGTTTGATCTCACCACGCTTGCTGCCATCTTGGCGGTGATTGGTTATTCATTAAACGATACCATTGTTGTGTTTGATCGGATTCGAGAGAATTTTCGAAAGATGCGAAAAGGATCGCCGGTCGAGGTTTCAAATCGATCGATCAACCAAATGCTTTCCCGTACTCTGGTGACATCGTTTACGACACTGTTTGTATTGATTGCACTGTTTGTATTGGGCGGGGAGATTATTCATAGCTTTGCAACGGCACTGATTATCGGGATTATTGTCGGTACCTACTCATCTGTTTATGTTGCGAGTGCGACTGCTCTGGCACTGGGTGTCAGTAAACAAGACCTGATGCCGGTTAAGAAAGAGGGTGAAGATGACCCCGATGTACTTGGCGACCAGCCCTGATCAGCGACTGCTATCTTCTGGTTCATGGGGGCGCTTGAGATGAGTTGATGTGGAAATCACCTCATGCTCATTTACCTCTGTTGTCTCAATGCGATTTCGCCCCATTCGCTTAGCGCGATAAAGTGCTTTATCCGCCCGTTCTATCAATGATGCGGGTGTTTCACCTGCGCTATATTGCGCAATCCCGGCAGAAAAAGTTGGAATAGGATATGTGGTGCCGTTGTGTTGAAAAGTACACTGGCTTGTTCGTCCTTTTATTTTTTCTAGCGCACGTAGTGCACCGTTGGTATCTGTGTTGGGGAGAATAATGGCAAACTCCTCTCCACCATACCTTGATGCCAAATCGTGGTGTCTAAAGCCAGAAAGCGCACGTTCTGCGAAGCTACGCAGTACTTCATCTCCGGCAGAATGGCCGTAGTGATCGTTGATCGATTTAAAAGAATCAAGATCAATTAACGCGAAACAGAGTGGGTATTCATAGCGTTGTACGCGTGAGACTTCATCTTCGATGCGTTTCATAAAAGCACGTCGATTGGGAAGTTGCGTTAATTCATCGGTCAGACTAAGTGTGTGTGCCTTTTTGAGTTCATCGCTAAGATCCTGGCCTTCGCTTTCAATAATATGCATGAACTTACTGGCATTTTCGAGTTTTTCAGTGAGTGACTGGTGTCCTTGCAACAGGATAGATAATTCATTGTCGATGCTGTGCTGTTCACTGCTGAGCGCTTTCCCGAGAGCCTTATTTTGTTCAATGACTTCACTGAGATGAAGTGAAAGCGTTCTTTGAATCTGCTCCATATGTTGACGTTTTGTCTCTAACACCTGGAATTCACTATTCGCGGGTGGCCGTTCGCGGGTGGATATTAATGGCGCAGGGGCCGGATCTCTATGTGGTGCTGTTTGTTTTAACTGAACTGTTTCAGCGGTTTCGGTTTGGTTCTCTGATCTAACGGTTGTTGAAGTGGTGCTAATTTCCTGATTCAAGGTTAAAATATTCGTGAGCAGGTTGCCAATTTCATTTAACTCAGCAAGGCCCGGCTGGTGGCTGAGCCTTAGCTTCAGTAATTCTAGATGCTGCTGGTGCGGGCGGCTTAACTTAGTTTGCTGGCTGAGGTGAGTCATTAATGTGGTAAAGAGCGAGCAATATGCCTGATGTTGGCGTTGCTGTACACTCTCCTGTGCGCTAAGCACACTTTTTAAGTGTGTCTGTATGACATCGAAATCGGCGAGCTTGTGCTCTGCAGCATCTAAAAGCTTAAGAATTATCGATGTATGGGCCGATTGGGAGAGGGATATCATTTATCTTGTTACTGTTACATGGAATACATTCCGGATGAAAAGCAGAAATAATTTCTTATAAATTGTCAATAATATGTACATTATACGATAAGTTACTGTTGCTTATATAGCTTTATGTTTCTTATAAAAATACAGATATAACAATGGGTTGCGGGTTTTCTTGTTTTTTCATCAGGGAAAGATCAATTTCTTGATTTGGCTCGTTTTGATGGTAATGATGACTAAAAGCGCTTTGGATAGATTGTTTGGCTCTAAGTGAACTGAATGGTTGCCCATTTATGACTGGCAGCGGATCATTGGTAATGAGTAATTTTATTTGATCAGGTATGATACCTCGCTTAAGTTTTGATGAAATTCGGTGATTTTTTATGGGATTATCGGGGCTACCCTGGAGAAAGTGTATAGATGTTTACATCGGATATGACGATTAGTGGTTTTGATGACGAATTATTTGCAGCAATGGAGAAAGAAGTTGTTCGTCAGGAGGAGCATATTGAGCTGATTGCATCTGAAAATTACACCAGCCCTCGCGTGATGGAAGCGCAGGGATCTGTGTTGACCAATAAATACGCCGAAGGCTATCCGTTCAAACGCTATTACGGTGGTTGTGAGCATGTCGATATTGTTGAGCAGTTGGCGATTGATCGCCTTAAAGAACTGTTTGGTGCTGATTATGCCAATGTGCAGCCTCATTCGGGTTCACAGGCGAATGCGGCGGTTTACCTCGCGCTACTAAATGCAGGTGATACCATCATGGGAATGAGCCTAGCACATGGAGGCCATCTCACTCACGGTTCTAAGGTGAATTTTTCCGGTAAGATTTTTAATGCGGTGCAGTATGGACTGAATGAAGAGAGTGGTGAGATCGATTACGATCAGGCCGAAGCGCTGGCGCTTGAGCATAAGCCTAAAATGGTAATCGCTGGTTTCAGTGCCTATTCACGTGTGGTGGACTGGCAGCGTTTCCGTGATATTGCCGATAAAGTTGGCGCATATTTAGTCGTCGATATGGCGCATGTGGCAGGACTGGTTGCGGCGGGTGTCTACCCAAGCCCAGTGAATATTGCTGATGTGACGACATCAACCACGCATAAGACACTGCGCGGCCCACGTGGTGGCATCATCCTAGCAAAGAGTAATCCTGACATTGAGAAAAAACTAAACTCAATGGTGTTTCCTGGCACGCAGGGCGGGCCGCTGATGCATGTCATTGCTGGTAAGGCGGTTGCTTTCAAAGAAGCGTTGCTGCCTGAGTTTAAAATTTATCAAACACAGGTGATTGCCAATGCACAGGCGATGGCAACGGTGATCCAGTCACGCGGTTATAAAATCGTTTCTGGTGGCACGGAAAATCATCTCTTTCTGGTGGATCTGATTGATAAGGGAATGACCGGTAAAGAGGCCGATGCGGCACTGGGGGCGAGTAACATTACGGTTAATAAAAACAGTGTGCCGAATGACCCGCAGTCTCCTTTTGTTACCAGTGGTATTCGTATTGGGACACCCGCGATTACGACACGTGGTTTTACGGTTGATGAGTCGACTCAACTGGCTGGCTGGATTTGCGATGTGCTGGATAATCTTGGTAATGATGAGGTGATGGCGCGTGTTAAAGGTGACGTGTTAGCGATCTGCAAACGTTTTCCTGTCTATAAATAGCGTATCAGCGGCAGCGCAATGCGCTGCCGCTTGATGTATAGTTTTCTTTATTTTTATCGCTACGCTGAGTGTCCCAATATGCACTGCCCATTTTGTGGTGAAGCTGATACCAAAGTGATCGACTCACGGCTTGCCAGTGATGGTGATGTGGTGCGTCGTCGTCGTGAATGTGTCACTTGTAGTGAACGTTACACGACCTTTGAAACAGCCGAGCTTGCATTGCCCCGCATGGTAAAAAATGATGGCACGCGTGAGCCATTTAATGAAGAAAAGTTACGTGCGGGTGTTTTACGTGCGATGGAAAAGCGGCCCGTTAATATCGAAGATATTGATACGGCGATTAGTCGCATCAAACATAAACTGCGTGCGAGTGGTGAACGCGAATTGCCATCGAGCCAACTGGGTGAGTGGGTAATGGCAGAGTTGCGTGACTTAGACGAAGTCGCCTATGTGCGTTTTGCTTCGGTGTACCGAAGTTTTCAGGATGTGAATGCCTTTCGTGAAGAGATTGAGCGGCTGCAAAATGAGTCGTCACCTGAGTTGAACAAACGTCAGGTAGCACTCTTGCCGGGTAAAGATGATAAAGAACCGCGTGATAAAAAGTAGCGTAATAGAGAGTAGCGGCATCGATTTTCAGTTAATGGCGCGAGCGATTCAGCTGGCGCAGCGCGGTATCTTTACCACTCATCCTAATCCACGTGTTGGTTGTGTTATTAGCCTGCAGGGTGAGATTGTCGGCGAAGGGTGGCACATGCGTGCCGGTGAACCTCATGCTGAAATTCATGCACTGAACGCTGCCGGTCAAAAGAGTGTCGGTGCAACGGTTTATGTGACACTTGAGCCGTGCAGCCATCATGGGCGCACACCGCCCTGTGGCAATGCGTTGATTAAAGCAGGTGTCAGGCGTGTAGTGATTGCGATGCAAGATCCTGATCCGAGGGTGGCTGGAGAAGGGATTGCGCGGCTAAAGCGCGCGGGTATTGAGGTTGACGTTGGCATTTTGCAGGCGGAAGCGGAAGCGTTGAACCTTGGTTTTATTTCGCGATTGACGCGTGGCCGGCCATTTGTGCGTTGTAAGTTGGCGATGTCACTGGATGGCCGCACGGCGATGGCGTCAGGTGAGAGTAAGTGGATCACCTCGCTAGCGGCGCGACAGGATGTGCAGCGACTACGCGCGAGAAGTGATGCGATCATGACTGGTATCGGCACGATGTTGGCAGATGACCCGCAACTTGATGTACGACCAGAAGGTATTGATGAGCTGCATGTGGTGTTGGCAGGCGAAGCGAAGCGCCCGCCCATGCGAGTGATTGTTGATTCATCGCTGCGTACACCAATGGCTAGCCGTGCCTTATCTTTACCGGGGAAGAAGTTGATTGCGACAGCGGTTGAATACTCTGAAATACTCGATACGTTGCGTCACAAGCATGTTAATGTGTGTCGTTTCGCAGGCAGTGGTAAGCGCGTTAATCTACCGTTATTAGTGGAATATCTGGCTGCGCTAGATATTAATGAATTGATGGTTGAAGCGGGACCAGTGTTGAGTGGTGCCATGTTGCAGGCGGGTTTGATAGATGAGTTGATTATCTATATGGCACCGCATTTGATGGGCCACCAGGCGCAGGGGTTGATGGCCTTGCCCGGACTGGAAAAAATGTCGCAGCGTGTTTCGTTTAAGACAAAAGAGATACGTGCGGTGGGCGATGACTGGCGGATAACGCTGCAGCCGGCGGCGGTATAGTGAATGAGGCAGTTATGTTTACAGGATTGGTAGAGACAGTCGGCAAGGTTGTCTCAATCGAAAACAGGGGTGGTGAGTCACGCATGAATTTCGCGTCGGCATCAATCGGCCTGAGTGATGCGCAGTTGGGTGATAGCATTGCGATTAATGGTACCTGTCTGACGGTGGTGAGTAAAACGGATGTGCAGTTCGCTGCTGATGTCTCGCTTGAAACACTCTCCTGCACGACATTAGGTGGGCTTAAACCGGGCAGTCACGTCAATCTGGAAAGGGCCTTGTTGCCGACGACTCGTCTGGGTGGCCATATGGTGAGTGGCCATGTTGATGGTGTTGCGCAGGTGGCCAGTATTAAACTGCAGGGTAAGTCGATTATTATTGTTTTTGAGGTACCACCAGCGCTATCGAAATATGTTGCTGCTAAAGGATCGGTTTGTGTAGACGGGGTGAGTCTGACTACCAATGTGGTCAATGAGAGTGGTTTTGAGGTGAATATTATTCCGCATACACAGCAACAGACGATCATTGGTGAGTATCAACGGGGCACTCAGGTTAATATTGAGGTCGATGTGGTGGCGCGTTATCTTGAGCGTCTACTGCAAGGTGGCAGCATTAAGCCGACTTCAAACATCTCGCGTGAGTTACTGGCATCAAAAGGCTTTGTCGACTGATGAACATTCATGCCGTCAACGGAGTTTAAGTAGATGCCTTTGAGTAGTGCAGAAGAGATTATTGACGAGATTCGCGAGGGGCGAATGGTGGTGCTGGTCGATGATGAAGACCGTGAAAACGAAGGTGACCTGATCATGGCCGCAACAGCAGTGACTGCAGATGATATCAACTTTATGGCGCGTTACGGGCGTGGTCTGATCTGTTTGACCTTAACGCGTGAGCGTTGTGAAAAGTTGAACCTGCCGTTGATGGTGAGTGATACGCATAGCAATCATGCGACCAACTTTACCGTTTCAATTGAAGCAGCAGAAGGGGTGACAACAGGCATTTCGGCGGCAGATCGCGCCACCACTGTGCTGTCGGCAGTGAAGCCTGATCCTGGCCCTGATGACCTGACTCAACCAGGACATATTTTCCCATTGATGGCGCAGGATGGTGGTGTGTTAACGCGCGCCGGTCATACTGAGGCTGGCTGTGATCTGACGCGCCTAGCGGGGCTTGAACCCGCGAGTGTGATTGTGGAAATTCTTAATGAAGATGGCACCATGGCGCGCCGCCCTGAGCTGGAGCTGTTTGCTGAAGAGCATGGCTTGAAAATGGGGGCGATTGCTGATCTCATCCACTATCGTGTGCAGAATGAAAAGACCGTTGAGCGTGTGGCTGAATGTACTCTCTCGACGCTGTATGGTACTTTTAGAGTGATCTCCTATCAGGATGTGGTTGATGCTCAATTGCATTTGGCACTGATTTACGGTGAGCCTGATATGAGTGAGCCGGTGCTGGTGCGTGTTCACCTTGAAGATCACCTCGCCGATATGTTGTCTGCTGATCGCCTTGATGGTGCTTGGCCGTTGAAATCGGCGATGAAACGGGTCGTTAAAGAGGGCGCAGGGGTGATTGTGATTCTAAAAAAAGAACTCGATGCCAATGCCACCATTCGACAGGTGATGGATTACCAGTTGCGCGAGCGGGGTATTAATCAGCCACAAACGACGCATGGCAATGAACTGCGAACCTACGGGATCGGTGCGCAGATTTTGCTGGATGTGGGTGTTCATGAGATGCGGGTGCTGGGGCAACCGAGACGCCTGCATGGTCTCTCCGGTTTTGGCTTGGAAGTAGTAGAATATGTGCCGTGCCATTAAGTTTAACAACGCGACACCGTTAATTAATCAATTTTGTTGTGAGTATTGAAGATGACGATTAAAACTTTTGAAGGCGATTTCAACGTAACCAATACACGCTTTGTGATTGTTGCAGCGAAGTTTAACAGCTTTATTGTTGATCACCTGTTGAAGGGAGCGTTGGCGACATTGAAACAGCATGGTGTGATAGAAGATAACATTCACATTGTGCATGTGCCAGGTGCTTTTGAACTGCCGACCGTGGTAAAAAAAGTGGCGGCGAGTAAGCGTTATGATGCAGTGATCACGTTAGGGGCGGTGATTAGAGGTGGCACCCCGCATTTTGAATATGTTGCGGGTGAATGTGTTAAAGGGATTGGTGCAGTCGCAATGGCGTATGATATTCCCGTGACCTTTGGTGTATTGACTGTTGATACTATTGAGCAGGCGATTGAGCGTGCCGGTACCAAGGCGGGTAACAAAGGTGCCGAGGCTGCGCTTAGCGCGATTGAGATGGCAAGTTTAATGCGCTCGTTAGACGCATAATTTTAGTTTATAACGTTATAAAAGGTATTATGAGTCGAACACGTAGTCAGGCGCGTCGTTGCACCGTGCAAGCATTATATCAGTGGCAACTGAGCGGAACGGATGTTACGGAAGTTGCGGCACAGATCCTTGAAGAGAAGGACGCCAAAAAAGTCGATAGTCATTATTTTCGCGGGCTGTTGACTGGTGTGGTTAAGCAGGTTGATAAGATGGATGCGCTGCTAGCCCCTGCATTAGATCGTTCTATTGAAAGCCTTGACCCTGTGGAGCTAGCGATTATGCGCATGGGAGCCTATGAGCTTCAGTACCATATTGAAGTGCCTTACCGAGTGGTGATTAATGAAGCGGTTGAGCTGGCCAAAACCTTTGGTGCAGACCAGGGGCATAAATATGTCAATGGTGTGCTTGATAAATTAGCGGTGACACTGCGTGGCCAGGAAGTTAAGCAGAAGAGACCCCGTAGGTAACGAACGTTTTAACCATGGCTGCGATGGAGTTTGAACTGATCGAGCGCTACTTCACCGGTTGCGGCAGTGAACGCGATGATGTAGTGCTCGGTGTTGGTGATGATGCAGCGATCCTGTCGCTGCCAGCAGGACATGAACTGGTGGTCTCAACGGACACACTGGTTGCGGGTATTCATTTTTTTCCTGATGTTGATCCCTGCTCGTTAGGCCATAAAGCACTGTCTGTTAACCTGAGTGATCTGGCTGCGATGGGTGCTAGGCCTGCATGGGTCACACTTGCGCTGACACTACCACAGGTGGATGAGGTATGGCTTGCTGCGTTCAGTCAGAGCTTTGCAGCGCTGGCCCATCAACATGGGGTGCAGTTGATTGGGGGCGACACAACCAGCGGCCCGCTGTCGATCACTGTGCAGGCGATGGGCTTTGTTGAAAAGGGTAAGGCGTGGCAACGCGATGGCGCAAAGTTGGGTGATGTGATCTATGTGAGCGGCACGCTGGGTGATGCGGGTCTGGCATTGCAGGCAATAAAACAGCAAATAGTATTTCCGCAAGCGCTACTGGCGAGGCTCATCTCCCGCTTAGAAAAACCGACGCCTAGAGTTGCCGAAGCGTTGGCACTGAGTGGACTGGTGAACGCTGCCATTGATCTTTCGGATGGCCTGTTGAGTGATCTTGGCCATATTCTGAAGGCGAGCAGGGTTGGCGCGGAGATTCAACTGGATGCATTGCCGTTGTCATCCGCTTTTCGTGCTTGTCGACAGGACAAAGTCGCCCAACAACTCTCAGATGAATGTTGGCAATCGTTACCGTTGTCGGCGGGCGATGATTATGAACTTTGCTTTACTGTTGGTTCAGAGAACCAACATGCAGTCGCATCGACACTCGCGATGCATGGCTTTAAGGCGCATTGTATTGGGCGTATTGATAATGGCAGTGGTTTGCGCTGTGTTCAGAAAAACGGTAAACAGTATCAAACAGAACAATCAGGTTATGAACATTTCAAAGGTTCAGTGTAGATGAGCAAACATAATAGACGGTTGCTGTTATCAGATCTAAAAGAGCCCGTTAATTTCTTTGCGCTGGGTTTTGGTTCGGGGTTATCAAAATATGCACCAGGAACGATGGGTACTCTGGTGGCCGTGCCGCTGTATCTACTACTGCAGCCCTTGTCGTTGGCCAATTATATTGCGGTAGCCATTGCAGTAACGTTGGTGGGTATCTGGCTGTGTGATCGTTCAGCAAAAATGCTGGGGGTGCATGACCATCCCGGTATTGTATGGGACGAAATAGCGGGTTATCTACTGACAATGATTGCTGCTCCAGCTGGCTGGCAATGGATTGTACTCGGGTTTGTGCTGTTTCGCCTGTTTGATATATGGAAGCCGTGGCCAATCAAGTTGATTGATCGTCAGGTGGAAGGTGGCTTCGGTATTATGATGGATGATGTGGTGGCGGCGCTATTTGCATGGGGAGTATTGCAGTTAATTGCGCTATTTGTTGTGTAACGTTCAACAGACCCTAATTAGCTTTTTTTAGGCACCATTCGGAGTTCTGTAGCCATTGTGAAAAATCATCCGTTGATTTTGGCATGCTAATATAGTTTCCCTGCGCCATATCACAGCCCAATTTGTCGAGAGCATTCCATATTTCTGGTGACTCAACGCCTTCTGCAATGACTTTTCTGCCCATATTGTGGGCGAGGTCGATGGTTGAACGAACGATAATATAATCGTCTTTATCATTGATCATATCCATCACGAATGATTTATCAATTTTAATTTCATCCATCGGTAGCTGTTTGAGGTAGGCGAGTGATGAATAACCGGTTCCAAAATCATCGATCGAAAGATTGATCCCCATAGCCGATAACTCTCCCAGCACTTTCATCGCGCTAATCGGGTCTGACATCACGGCGCTTTCGGTGATTTCCAGCACCAGATAGCTTGTCTCTATGCCGCGCTCATTGCAGGCTTGCTGAATGTGTTTTGTTAATTGAGGGTCGTGTAAATTATGGGTGGAGAGGTTTACCGCGACTTTTAGCTTGTGTCCCATTTTGTGCCACTGGTGGCAAGTGCTTAATGCCTCACGTATCACCCATAGCGTGAGAGGCCTGATTAGCCCTGTGTGTTCTGATAATGCAATAAAGTGGTCTGGTGTCATCAGGCCGAAACGAGGGTGTTGCCAACGTACTAATGCTTCTACTTCGGCTACATTGCCTGTTTTGAAATCAATCTTGGGTTGATAGTACAATCGCAGCTCATCATTGTCGATGGCATGCCGTAACTCAGTGGTCAGAGCGAGGCGATCACGGCTGTGTTGATCGTGGGAGGGGTCATAAAAAGTGTAATCGCCATTATTATTTTTAGTCACATACATTGCGATGTCAGCGTGGCGCATCAATGTGGAGGTGTCACTGCCGTGCTCAGGAAACAGCGCAATCCCGATGCTGGCGCCGACATGAAATGCCTGTTCTTCCAGTAGAAAGGGCTGGTCGATGGCGTGGATAATAGCGGTGGCGGTATTAGCCGGCTCTTTTCTACCTTCGATGGCGGGAAGTAAAATAGCAAACTCATCCCCACCGAGTCGTGCGACGGTACACGATTGATGCAGTGCTTCACGCATGCGCATGGCTACTTGTTGCAGAATGATATCGCCATAGTGATGGCCAAGCGTGTCATTGATCTCTTTAAATCGATCAAGGTCGATCATAAAGAGTGCCAGCTTTGTTTTATTGCGCTGACTGCTCAGAATTGCTTGGTTCAGGTGGTCTAGTAATAAAACGCGGTTAGGCAGGTCTGTTAGTGAATCGTGCAGGGCCTGATGTTCTAGCTCCTCATTGGCAGTGGCCAGTTCACTAGTGCGAATAATCACACGACGTTCCAGCTCATTGTGGAGTTGTTTCAGCTCATTTTCAGCATGTTTTCTTGCTGTGATATCGTGGGTGACATAAATATAGTGCGTCTGTTCATTCACGATCATTTTGCTAATGGCTACTTCTAGTGGGAAAATAGCACCGCTTTTGCGGTAACCTTCTGTTTCCTGGAGTTTGTTATGGGTGGTTGAAATAGCATTTTCGGCAACTATATGCTGTTGTGATTCCATTTCTAGCAGCGCATTTATATCGAGTAGAATGTTGATGTGTTCGGCTATGAGTTCGCCTTTGGTGTAATCAAAAAGGCTAATGGCTGCCGGATTAAGTGACTCAATCATCCCTTCGGTGTTGGTAATGATGATGCCATCAACCACATTGTCCATTACTGAACGCAGATGTGCTTCGCGTGCGAGTGAATCCTGACTATGTTTAATCAGTGCTTTTTTCATTGTTTCAAGATTGTCGGTCAGGCTGGCAACTTCAGAAATAGACGAGATGACATTGAGTTGTTTGTCTGTATTGCCTGATGCGATGGCGCGAGCATCATCACGCAATTTTCGTATCGGTCGGGTTAATTGCTGGCCTAGTAAACCAGAGAGGATGAGCGTAATTAAAATATACGTAAAAGCGAGTACGATACTCACTTGATAGGTGCTTTGAATTTGCTCGGCAATCGGTTTTTCATCAAAACTGGTCTGTAGAGTGGCCGTTGTCCCCTTGCTAGTGATGAGCGGAGTGCTGATATGGTAGCTATCATCATCATGCTGAGCAAACTGTTGATCTTCTTTAAAAGGGACTGGCATTGTGGTGTTTGACTGGCCATGAACGGCATTGCCGGTTTTATAAACCAATGAGGCAGCGAGAATTTGATTACTGCTGATAGCAGCATTGAGCAGGCTGTCTATTTCGTGTTGATTGATATCATGCGCTATGAGTGTCGCTAGTAGCTCTGATTTTGAATGGGCTTGTTCGATAAACCTTGATTCATAGCCATCTTTGACGACGATATTGATGCCGAGAAACAGGGCAGGGATCAATATGGAATGAATAAGGAGTTCCCCCAGTACCATGCGTCCGGTCAGGGTGCGAATAAAACTGGTTATCCGGGTTGTCCTGGTCATTATGAAATTTTAGTTCAGATTTATTAAGCGGTAAGCTGTCTATCATCACACATATTACTTGCTTAGCCAAATCACCATTCAAAATACGTTAATTGCGGTTCTGTGCAGGCGTAGTGTGCACTTAAGGTTCGCTTTATTTTACTTTTTCAATCAGCGCGTAGGCGGAATGATTGTGGATCGATTCAAAATTCTCTGATTCTAGGGTGTAGGCGGTAATGCGATCATCAGCATTTAGGCGAGCCGCGACATCACGCACCATGTCTTCAACGAACTTGGGATTATCATAAGCGCGTTCGGTAACGAATTTTTCATCGGGGCGCTTTAACAGGCCAAAAATTTCACATGAGGCTTCTTGTTCGATGATGTCGATCAGGTCTTCGATCCATACAAACCCTTCTGTTTTCGCGGTAACAGTGACGTGCGAGCGCTGGTTATGTGCGCCGTAATCAGAAATTTCTTTAGAGCAGGGGCAGAGGCTGGTAACCGGCACCACCACCTTAATGGTCATCGCGGTTTTGCCATCCGTGATTTCACCAATCAGCGTGACATCATAATCCAGCAGGCTTTTAACTTTACTGACAGGGGCTTCTTTGTTGATGAAGTAGGGGAAGCTCATTTCAACATGGCCAGATTTTGCATCGAGCAGGTTTGCCATGTTGACCATGATTTCATCGAAAGACTCAACGCTGATTTCACGTTCATGCGAGTTCAGCAGCTTCACAAAACGGGACATGTGAGTCCCTTTGAAATTATGTGGCAGATCGACATACATGTTAAATGTCGCGATGGTATGTTGCTCGCCTTCGCTGCGATCTTTTACCCGAACCGGATGGCGGATATCTTTGATGCCGACTTTATTGATTGGGATCTGGCGGTTATCCGGATTGTTCTGTACGTCGGCGATCTGTGTAGTGTCGTTCATTATATGTCATCCTCTGAATAACGCACACAGGCGCGTTCGGTTTCCCATAGTGTAATCGTGCTGACATGCAGCACCTTACTGTTGAGCTTGTCTGATAGTCCTTTAAAAAGGAACGCCGCAATATTTTCAGCGGTTGGATTAATCTCATCAAATGGCGGCACTTCGTTGAGATAGCGATGGTCCAGCTGGTCAGCAATCGCATTGGTCTCTTTTTTGATGGTCTTGAAATCGATGCCGATGCCGAGTTCATCCAGTTTAGTGCAAACCACCTCTGCCTCAACCTTCCAGTTATGTCCGTGCAGGCGGCAGCAGTCACCAGGATAATCGCGCAGTGAATGTGCGGCGGCAAAGTCGGTAATGATCTTGAGTGTATAACGAGCAGGCATAGCGATAATCTTGACTAAATTAGTAGGAATTGGTGCGAGTGGCTATTGTATTGCAAGACGCCTGCTGATGAAAGTCATTTACGCGCTTTATGATGCCCTCAGCACTGAGGCCGTAGGCTTCCAGTAGCGACTCATGCTCTCCCTGTTGACAGTATTCGTCTGGCAGACCGAGATTGATCACCGCAATCACAACACCATGTGCTGTTAGTGCCTCATTCACTGCGCTACCGGCCCCTCCCATGATGACGTTTTCTTCAATGGTCAGCAGCAGGTCGTGGCTATTAGCCATTTCAAGGATGAGAGCCTCATCGATTGGTTTGACAAAACGCATATCGATTACCGTGGCATTAAGCGCTTCACCTGCGGCAAGTGCCGCTTGCACGCGGCTACCGAAGGCGAGAATGGCGCTAGATTTTCCTTTTCTGAGCACGCGTCCCTTGCCCAGCTCTATTGCGCGCATCTCTTTTTCAACGGCAGTGCCCGGGCCGCGGCCGCGTGGGTAACGCACGGCTGTTGGGCCGTGATGTCTGGCCGCGGTATAAAGCATTTGGCGACATTCATTTTCATCGCTCGGGGTCATCACCACCATATTAGGTATGCAGCGCAGGTAGCTGATATCAAAACTGCCAGCATGGGTCGGGCCATCGGCACCGACCAGACCAGCGCGATCAATGGCAAAGAGCACTGGCAAATTCTGGATAGCGACATCGTGAATCAGCTGGTCATAGGCGCGTTGTAGAAAAGTTGAATAGATCGCCACCACTGGTCTGATGCCATCACAAGCAAGCCCTGCGGCGAGTGTCACGGCATGCTGCTCTGCAATGCCGACATCGTAAAAACGATCTGCAAAGATGCGTGAAAATTTAACCATGCCGGAGCCTTCACACATCGCCGGGGTAATTGCGATGAGGCTTGGATCTTCTTTTGCCATATCACATAGCCATTCACCAAATACATCTGTGTAGCTTGGTCCGCCAGATTTTTTTGCATGCATCTTGCCATTGCTGGGATCAAACGAGGTAACGCCGTGATAGGTGCAGGGGTTTTCTTCAGCAGGCCGATAGCCGCGCCCTTTTTTAGTCACTACATGCAGAAACTGCGGTCCTTTGTGTTGTTGCAAGTTTTGCAGAGTGGTGATTAACGTTGGGATATCATGCCCATCGACAGGGCCATAATAGTGAAAACCCAGTTCTTCAAATAGCGTGCCGGGGATCACCATCCCTTTCATATGTTCTTCGGCGCGGCGGGCCAGTTCACGCACCGGTGGCACCACACTTAATACCTTTTTGCCGCCTTCACGTACCGAGGTGTAGAGCTTGCCAGAGAGTAGTTTCGCTAGGTAGTTAGACATTCCGCCAACGTTAGGTGAAATAGACATCTCGTTATCATTGAGAATTACCAGCAGGTTGTTGTCGAGATGGCCGGCGTGATTGAGTGCTTCAAAGGCGATGCCCGCTGTCATCGCACCATCGCCGATAATCGCCACGGCTTTACGTTGACTACCGTTCTTTTCAGCGGCGATTGCCATGCCGAGTGCCGCGCTAATCGAGGTACTGGAGTGGCCCACACCAAAGGTGTCGTATTCACTCTCAGCGCGTTTGATAAAACCGCTTAGGCCATCTTTTTTACGCAAGGTGTTCATGCGTTCACGGCGCCCGGTGAGGATCTTGTGTGGGTATGCTTGGTGGCCGACGTCCCACACAAGGCGATCATCCGGCGTGTTGTAGACGTAATGGAGTGCCACAGTCAATTCAACCGTGCCGAGGCTTGATGAGAGATGCCCGCCTGTTTTGGCGACCGACTGAATCAGAAAATCACGCAGTTCACGCGCCAGCGGTTCCAGCTCTGTTTCAGATAGCTGGCGAAGATCCGCAGGAGAATCAATCTTGTGTAGCAGTGGATACCGTTTATTATCAGTGGTTGTCATCGAGCTCTAATCGGCTGTTTTTACGCAATCGCGCAATATAACATAAAAAGCACTGATTCTGGCTGTTCGAATAAACCTGCTATAGACCAAAAAATGAGTTAATTAGGTCGTTGTACGATGTATTCCGAAATCCAGCGTAGTGAATCCGCTTCACTGCTCAGTGTCGCGAGGTTTTCTAACGCCGATTCATGTAGCTGTTGCGCCTTCTGCTTTGCCCCATCCATGCCGAGCAATGCTGGATAGGTGGGCTTGTTACGGGCGATATCGGCTCCCTGACTTTTGCCGAGTACGTCGGTAGATGCTTCGATATCAAGAATATCGTCGCGAATCTGGAAGGCAAGTCCAATATCAGCTGCGTATTGATCAAGGCAGGTCAGGTGTGCCTCCTCACAGTGCGGTGCGCTTAATGCAGCGAGGCGCACGCTGGCGCGGATCAATGCGCCGGTCTTTTGTGAATGCATGTACTGCAGTGATTCCAAGGTGAAGTTGCTTCCTTTGCCATCTGCTTCCAGATCGATCGCCTGCCCGCCTGCCATGCCGCGGGAGCCACTGGCGTGGGCCAGTGTTGTGATCATTTTGATGCGACGTTCAGCGCTGGTCTGAATCGAGGTGTCGGCTGCCAGTATATGAAATGCCAGTGATTGCAGCGCGTCACCGACTAATATGGCGGTCGCCTCATCAAATGCCCTGTGGCAGGTGGGTTTGCCGCGGCGCAGCTCATCGTCATCCATCGCGGGCAGATCATCATGCACCAGTGAGTAGCTATGAATCAGCTCAATCGCACAGGCAGGGCCATCTAGCGCTTCAGTCTTGATGCCGAGTGCCTTGCCAGTGGCGTAGACCAGCAGTGGTCGAACATATTTGCCGCCAGAGAGTACCGAGTAGCGCATCGCTCTGTGGAGGGTGTCGGGTATGCTATCTTCAGCCGGTAACCAGCGATTCAGCGCGGCCTGCACTTGATTTTTACTTTGTGAAATCAGTGCCCTAAGTGCAGCACTGTTATTTATGGTGGTATTGGGTATGGTATCAGTCACGGTCGCTATCAAACGGTTGAGTGGTGGCATCAGCAGCGTGATTGTCTTTAAGCAGGATAGAAACTTTTTGCTCGGCGGTCCTGAGTGCCTCCTGGCAGGTGCGGGTGAGCAGAATACCGCGCTCAAAGTGCTGCAGCGACTCCTCCAGGGTGATTTCACCCGCTTCCATCTGTTCGACCAGCGCCTCAAGTTCTTCGAGAGCGGTTTCAAAATTGGGTGGGGATTTTTTTTTGCTGCGCTTTTTTGTGACCAAGACTGGCTCCGTACTGCATCAATGGCCCTCAATTGGGGGCAGGTTTTATTCTCGGGCTGAATTCTACTATGAGACCTTTGCACGAGTCTATTTTCCGCTCCAGCCGCGTTATAAATCATCTCAAAACAGTCATTTACTTCGTGTAAACTCCGTTTTTTCGATCATTTATGCCTTGCTGGAACGAAAACTAATTCTCGTGCAAAGGTCTCACTATAAAAACCGGCGGCCGACATAATGGACGGAAATGGCGCTTTTATTCGCTGTCGGCTTGGTGCTAGACTCCATGCCCGTCGGCAACCGCATAATAGCAAGGCCGAAATTGAACTGGAATTAGAATTAGAACAGGGAAACAGGAACGTACATGAGCAAAGATTATGATGCCTCGTCGATTGAGGTACCTCAATCGAC
>QIHH01000096.1 GCA_003230195.1 Gammaproteobacteria bacterium | reverse complement strand
ATCTGGATTGCGTGGGCTTTATGGCTGGTTGGCTATTCAGTGCAAAACTGCGCGCACGAGGCTGATTCAAGCCGATGCGCTAACCGTGGTGACATATGGAGATGCAAAGCCGCTTCCAGAAACGGATAAGCGCAGCATACTTATTGGGCTCCGAAAAGAGGCTGAAGAACTAACATCATTTCACAGGGATGTAAAACCGGCAACACCCTTTGAGGCGCTTGCTGATCCCGCCTTACTTGATGATTTTTCTACAGCACTGACATCAAACACCCGCGACTCGGCAACGCAATCCTACGTAGATTGCCTGCTATCCACTCTTAATGAAGGCGAACTTGTTCAACAATTGGAAGAGCAACTTTTAGCGATTGTGATGGATGATAGTTGGTGGAATATCGTCAGGGGAAATGCTTTGAGTAGCTGGTTGAATATTCAAAATTCACCAGATAAAGCTCAAGCTCTGCTTGATGAAATCAGTTACGGACGAATAGGTGATTCTAATGATGAATTAACAGCTGAATTGCTACGCTATTTATACCCTAACCACCTTACAGTAGAAAAACTGTTTGATTACCTTCACCAGCCAAAGAATAATCGTCTTATGAGCATGTATGCCTGGTTTTGGCAACATGAGTTTGCTGAAAATAGTGCTGACGATCATTTAATTGCAGCGCTTGAACAGTTAATTAACAACCCGAAAAAGGTGGCGATAGCCAGGAAAAATTTCCATCTAAAACGAATGATCGGCCGCCTGGTTACCCGCTGTATTACTGCGCATGGCGATAACGTAACCGATAAAGAACTGTTTGAGTGGCTGTTCTTAGGTACAGATGAATATTATAACTCAAATCTGGAAGCTGAAGACCAGAAAATAATCAAGGGATGGTTGACAGATCGTCCCGATCGATACAAGGGGTTGTTGCGTCACTATATTGAGCGCAATAGCAGCAAGCAAAGCATACACATGTATCAATTTAGGAGCTTGATTAAGGAGGCTGCTGTACCTGATGATTTTGGCATCTGGTGTCTTGAACAAGCTTCGTATGCAGAAAATGATGAAGTAATAGCCAGGGCGTATCTTTCTGAAGTGATGGACGCGCTAACAATTCAACGGGGAGATCGCGACCTAACACTGGAAAAAATAGAAAAGTGGGCAGAGAAAGATAAGTCTCGACAGGAATGGTTAATGCCCTATTTATTCTGCAACATCAAAGATTGGATGAAAAAACAAGCAGAGCAAGACAAAAGAATAGAAGAGGCGCACGATATCCAGAGGGAAAACCGAACCCGCCAAATAATCAAACATATGTCAACCATTAAATCTGGCTCTGCTAATGTCCAGCTCATGAGTCAATTGGCGGGAGTTTGGTGGAATCAATATAGTGATATTTATGGGGAAACCTTACAAGTGCGTTTTGAAAATTTTAGCGGAAATGGCAGTGAGCTACTTGAGGCGGCTAGGCTCGGTTTTATAGCGTCGCCTGAACGTAGCGATTTACCAACAGTCGATGAGATTATTGATCTTTCTATAAAAAGTCGTGAGCACTATATTCGTCGCCCTTGCCTGGTGGGGATGGAGATACGCTGGAAGCTAGGTGCATCTGCAATTGATTCGCTCTCCGATGAAGCGCTAAAACGTATGGCGGTTTTTCGATTAACCTATGGATGCGATCAAACGCCCGAATGGTTTATCTATTTAATAAAAACACGCCCTGAACTGCTAGCTGAAGTATATATTCAATATGCAGCTGCCTCGTTTAAGGCAAGAAAAAACCATATTGATTTCCTATATGCTCTGGAAAATGATGCCGATTTTAAGATGCTTGCCTGCCTGACCGTACCTGCATTACTTAAGAAGTTCCCGTTAAGAGCGAAGTCAGCGCAGCTTGGCTGTTTGGAACATCTGCTTAAATCAGCGCTTCGCTACCAGATGGAGACACTGCCTCTCATCGTGAAAGAAAAGCTTTCAAAGAAAAGCCTTGAAGGCTCCCAGAAGGCCTGCTGGTTAGCAACTGGTATTCTGATAAACCAATCTCAATATGAATCTGCATTATGGGCGTTTGTTGGCAACTCCCAGTCAAGACTAAATTATCTTGTGGGCTTTCTAAGCACCCGTTACAGAGAGTTAACTCAGGAATTTAAATTATCGATTTATACCGTAGGTAAGTTAATTGAGCAGTTAGTGCCTCATGCTGAGCTGGATAGGTCAAGGGGTGATGGACTTGTTACACCGGCTATGCAGCGGGGCGACCAGATTAGGGCACTCATTAATCGCCTGGCTAGCATGGCTACAGTTCAGGCTGAAGACGAAATAGCACGGTTGTTGAAACGTCCAACGATGGAGAAGCTGAAATTCTCACTGGAAAACGCCCGCCATCAAATTCGCCAGAAGCGACGGGAGACCTCATTCTCTTTTCTCTCTTTGGCTGAGGTTGCAGGCATTCTTGCTAATCAGGAGCCTGCCAATGCTGCTGACTTGACCGAGCTGGTGTTATTTCACCTGGACGATATTGCTAATGAAATCAGGCATGAAAATGACGACGGTTTTTCAAAATTCTGGAATATTGATCAATACCGAAAACCACAGAAAAAACGTATTGAAAACGCTTGTCGTGATGAATTGCTGTTTAGGCTTAGGGGGAAGTTAACCCCCTTTAGAATTGATTGCCAGCCGGAAGGTGATTATGTGAATGATAAACGAGCGGATATGCGTATTTCTTACCACAATGAGTTTGAATTGCCAATAGAGATTAAACGGGATGATAACGATTCTTTGTGGAGAGCCTCGCAGTCACAATTGGCCCAGCAATATTCGATCTCCCCCAAGGCTAACGGTTATGGTCTGTATCTGGTTCTCTGGTTTGGCAAAGGAGATATTGCAAAAGCCGAGGATGGAGGCAAAAAACCGCAGACTCCCAAGGAGTTACAGCATAGGCTAGAGGCTTTGCTTAGCGCTGATGAACGTAATCATATTCATATACGAGTATTGGATGTCAGTTGGCCATAGCAAATTTGTTAACGACAGCTCCATTGTCCAACGCTTCTGCGTAGCAGTGGTCACAACCCGGTCCTACCTTGATAGTTTACAACGTCTTCATACACTTCTTTTATGGAAAGTGATAGCTTGATTGATGAGAATTCAATAACATCGCCATCTTGGTACTGAGTCATAACGACTTCCCCACTTTCCATCGCATATCGGCATACCTCGACTCGATCCTGGGCGACAGTGAAATATTCCTTTAGGGTCGAAATTCGGGTGTATGCGGCGAGCTTTTCAAGTTTGTCTCTGGTCTCAGTAGAAGGTGATAGGACTTCGATAATTAAGGAAGGTTTTTCTTCGTAGAATTCACTCGATGGTGATTGGTCACATGAGACCATTACATCAGGGTAGTAGAACAAGTCGTTCTCATTTGTTTGAGTACGAACTTTCATATCTGAGGCATAAGTTCGGCAAGGCGTCCCCTTTAACTTCTGTCTAATTGCAGATGCTAACGATAGAGTAATCAGATTGTGTGTTCTGCTGGCACCAACCATCGCAACAACATAACCATTATCATATTCATGCCGAGTATCCGATGATTGCTCGCCGCGAAGATATTCTTCTACTGTTAGAGTAACTTTAACGCTGGCTAGTGACATCATGATTCTCCTCTCATTTATGGATAATACTAGCACGTCTTTCCATTTTTCCGTGGAAAACTCAAACCACTAGGTCCCAAGCATATTTTCAAGATAAGTGTCCACTTTTTCGTAGAGTTTATGTATTTATCTATTTGATTATATTGATAATTTACTTCTTTTGAGTTTCCGTATTTGAGATATTCAGAGAGTTCCTGTATCTATAATATACAGCGAAAATTGGATGTCAGTTGGCATAGCTCATCTGTTAACGACAGCGCAGTAATTTTCAGCATTCTTATTTTTAAACGCCCCTTCAGACAGAAAGTAAACAACCTCGTTGATCACGAGCTCATTTTTCATCAAAAATGGGTGTGTGACAGGTAGCGCTACAAAACCACACATACCTTCAATTTTTGCACTTTCTACTGAAACCTTACCATCATCCGGATTGGGCAGAAATAGGGACAAGATTAGATTGATAGACTTCGTACCAGCAATTATCCCTAATTCAAAATTTACGGCTCCAAGGCTTTTGGGAACATCCGTTTCTCCGGTGCCTAGCTGCATACCTGCTGGGCCATTCAATAATTTATACCCCGGTATATTTTTTATATTATCCACAACCTCACTACCATTGTTTGGTGGGCCGAGCATGACGACTCTTTTGACATTTTCGGGAGGATGATTTTTATAGAACTGGCGAACTAAGATACCCCCTAGCGAATGAGTCACAAAATTAATTGGACTCGAATTATTTTCACGACACAGTTCTAATCCACCACCCACTGCAATTTCTGCAAGCCGCGCTATTTTCTTTTTCCGTGAAGGATAGTCAACATTTACTACGTGGTACCCTTCTTCCATTAGCCGTTGCTCCATCTCGCTCATTGAACTCGATGTTCTCGCCAGCCCGTGAAGTAGTACCACGCACTCTGCTGATATTGAAATTGCCGAATACGAGATCATTAAAACGAACAATATTGCTCTTGTATTCATTTCAATCTCCCAATGGGGCAGTCACTGAGACATACAAAATAATGCATTGATAAAGGTGCTTATTAAAAACTGGATCCCGGCCAAAAACTTACCGGGATGACGGCTTTCAGTGATATCACACAAAGCATTAACTTGGTAGTTAGCTGCCTTATTTTAACGCCAGATATTATCCATCGCAGAAGTAACGCCACTCGCCATAGAAGTACCAAAGCGCTCTACAAAACGCTCAAACACTGGTTGGTCATAGGTGTAATCGACTATCTTTTCAGCACCGATCACTTCTCGTGCAACATAACTGCTGCTACCCAGTGCATCAACCAATCCTACGTCGATTGCCTGTTCACCTGTCCAGACTAGGCCACTGAAGATTTTAGGGTCATCCGATAGTCGTTCACCACGCCCTTCTTTGACGACATCGATGAACTGCTGGTGGATTGAACTCAGTAACGATTTAATATGCTGAGTATCATCTTCTTTAAGTGGTGAGAATGGATCCATGAAACCCTTGTTCTCCCCCGCCGTCATCATACGGCGTTCAATGCCGAGCTTATCCATCGCATCGACAAATCCAAAGCCGTTCATGATCACGCCGATTGAACCGACGATACTCGCTTTGTCCGCATAGATTTCATCGGCGGCGGCGGCGATGTAATAACCACCAGAGGCACACATGTCAGTGATCACGGCATAGACAGGTTTATCTGGGTGTTTGTCACGCAGGCGTTTGATTTCATCATTAATATAACCGGCCTGAACCGGGCTTCCCCCGGGGCTATTTATACGAAGAATGATCGCCACAGAATTCTTGTTTTTAAAGGCGTCACGCAGTGCCGAAACGATGCTGTCAGCATTGGCCTCTGAGTCAGCGGCAATCGTGCCACGTATTTCAATTAGCGCGGTATGCTTATGCTGCTTGTTTGGTATATCACTTAGGTCATTTTTCATATAGACCATAAAGAAAATCGCTGCGAGATAGGTGAACATCAGTGATTTAAAGAAGATTCCCCAGCGTCGGGTGCTTTTTTGCTCTTTGTAGGCGCTAAAAACCAGCTTCTCCATTACATCTCGCTGCCACTCTTCTTTATTTTCGCCACTCTCGGGGGATGCTTTCTTCTCGCCCATCCAGGGATCCTTTTCTTTTGTTGCGGGTGAAGTGGTGTCGTTTCTAATCTCGTCTGACATATTGGTATCCGTACTTTTTCCTTTTGTAAGGAATGGTTATTTTTTAAATCAATAATTGGTTTCGAAGGCTTATCGGCGTACGCCCTGCCCACATTAATTCAGTCTTTATACAGCAGTTCGCCTACTTCTGAAATATTATTGAGGCATGCAAGTGGCTGATGTGCTTGCAAACGTTCCACCGCATGTACCCCGTAAGTGACACCCAGAGATGCCGTGCCCGCCTCAGCTGCCATCTGTAGATCATACTCGGTATCACCAATCATCACTGTTTCTTCTGGTGAAACGTCCAGCACTGCCATAATCTCCAGTAACATTTGAGGATGTGGTTTGGAGTGTGTTTCGTCGGCACAGCGCGTAGTGTGGAAATAGTCGCCAGAATGGGTTTCCGCAATCGACCGGTCTAATCCGTGTCGACTTTTGCCGGTGGCGACCGCAAGTAGATAGTCATTAGCATGTAGGCGCTTGATCACCTCCATCGCGCCATCAAACAGTACCGAGCGGTTTTGATTACCCGCTAAAAAGTGATGGCGGTAACAACCCACAAATTTATCAACGGTTGCCGCGCCCTCATTCGGATAAAGCCGACGAATTGCCTCCGGTAAGCCTAGCCCGATAACATTACGTAGTTCATGGTTACTTCGCTCTGCCAGCGCCAATTCAGCAATCACATTGGCGAGCGACTGGGTAATCTGTGCCTCAGAGTCCATTAGTGTGCCATCCCAATCGAAAACAACGAGTTTAAATCTATTGTTCATTGTGTGCCTCGTTTTCCAGTGAATTCAGAAATGTCTCAAGCACTGGGCTAAGTGGTGCCGAGACCGATATCTTTTTCATGGTGCTCGGTAACATAAAATTGAGTGTGTGGGCATGAAGAAACAAACGCTTTAACCCCTGTTTTTTGAGTTCGCGATTCAAGGTACGTTTCCCGTAAACTTCATCGCCCAAGATCGGGTGCCCTGAATGGGCCGCATGTACGCGAATCTGATGCATGCGCCCGGTCAATGGTTTTGCCTCTAGCAAGGTCATGCGATGGTCAAAATGCTGCTTTACCGAAAATTGAGTCGTTGAGGACTGACCATCCTTGTTCACCTTCACCGTACGCAGCCCAGATTCTGCTCGCTCTTTTAATAGTGGAAAGTTAACAGTGTTCTCATCGTCCTGCCAATAGCCCTGAACGAGCGCAAAATAGCGCTTATCAATCAGGTTTTCACGCAAAAGTTCGTGCAGTTCCAGCAGGGCCGGACGGTTTTTTGCCAATAACAGGCAGCCAGAGGTCTGCCGATCGAGCCGATGGACTAGCTCAAGATCCTTTTCTTCGGGGCGAATGACCCTCATTATTTCGATCACGCCATTGGCTATACCGCTGCCACCATGAACAGCAATACCGGACGGCTTGTCGATAATAATGAGATTATCATCTTCGAAAATGATCGACGCTGCAATTGCATGACAAAGGCCTTTTGACGGCGCTTCATGTGCACACTCAGATGGCATAGAAACGGGTGGAACCCTTACAATATCATCAAGTTGAAGGCGATATGTCTGCTTAATTCTACCTTTGTTCACGCGCACCTGCCCAGTACGCAGCAAGCGATAAACTAGGCTTCTAGGCACCCCCTTAAGGGCTGTCAGTAGAAAATTATCAATGCGCTGTCCGGCATTGCTGCTATCAATTGTCAGCAGGCGTACCGGATGGCGTGTCGTATTGTCGCTCAACTCAATCATTCTCCTGTAATATCAATAAAATAACTCAACTCGCAGGTTTGATACTACCCGGAATTCTTGATATATTGGCTGGATGGTATCCTGCCTTTAGGCATGAGATACAGCGATTGTCCAAACTTTACGTTTGGATGACAAATGTTTTTTACACAATATGGCGCGAAACTAGCCTGACTGCGTTGCTCTACACGAAGCAGCGCTGCTCGACCCCCTCCCAGACAAACGGGAAGATAGCGGAGCCGAAGCAGACAAAAAGTCAGGCTGAAACGAAACGCAATATTGAGCCCTCAACCGTGAGGGCAAGGGTAATTGCTAGCTCGACCCTAATTTACGAGCGCTGTTTTATAAATATGCCCCCATGCGGTTTTGCATGGTGAGAGCCGAACTGAACATCGCCGAGAAGCATGCAATTATGCTCAGGCAACGTTGAACAGCGGAGTGAAAACTCCGCCCAACCAAACAGAGATAAACGTTCGGCAATCTCCGAATTGATGGCAATGCGTGGGCGCCATAGGAATTGTTAAAAAATGAAAAGAATGTTGATTAACGCCACTCAACCTGAAGAGTTGCGTGTCGCGCTGGTAGACGGCCAACGCCTATATGATCTTGATATCGAAACACCAGCAAGAGAACAAAAAAAATCCAATATTTACAAAGGAAAAATCACCCGCGTCGAGCCCAGTCTTGAAGCTGCGTTTGTCGATTACGGTGCTGATCGTCACGGCTTCCTGCCACTCAAAGAAGTTGCCCCATCAGTTTTCTACAAGCAGCCGCCTGAAGGCAAGCGCCTTGAAATCAAAGATGTCCTGAGAGAAGGCCAGGAAATTCTGATTCAGATCGCTAAAGAAGAGCGCGGTACTAAGGGCGCAGCACTCACCACCTTCATAAGCCTTGCTGGGCGCTACCTAGTACTGATGCCAAACAATCCGCGTGCAGGCGGCATCTCTCGTCGCATTGAAGGTGAGGAACGTTCTGAGCTACGCGCAGTACTGGACTCACTCACAATCCCAGACGGCATGGGAATGATCGTCCGTACCGCGGGCGTCGGCAAGAGTGATGAAGAACTACAATGGGATATGGATTATCTAGCCCGCGTATGGGAAGCGATCGAAGCTGCAGTACCAGAAAAATCCGCTCCTTTTCTGATTTACCAGGAAAGCAATATCATCATTCGTGCCATTCGCGACTATCTACGTCCGGACATCGGTGAGATCTTAATCGATGATGGAGATGTTTTTAACAACGCGCGTGAATTTATGCAACAGGTCATGCCACATAATTTAAACAAAATTAAACGCTACGAAGATGCCGTTCCACTCTTCACGCGCTATCAAATTGAAAGCCAAATTGAAGCGGCGTTCCAACATGAGCTCCGCTTGCCATCGGGTGGTTCAATTGTGATCGACCCAACCGAGGCGCTGGTCTCTATCGACATCAACTCAAGTCGTGCCACAAAAGGCAGCGATATTGAAGAAACCGCCCTTTCGACCAACCTTGAAGCGGCAGACGAAATTGCCCGCCAACTACGCCTGCGTGACATGGGTGGGCTGGTGGTCATCGATTTCATCGACATGACCCCTAGCCGTAATCAGCGTGAAGTTGAAAACCGCATTCGTGAAGCGCTCAAAAAAGATCGGGCACGCATCCAGGTAGGCCGTATCTCACGCTTTGGCCTGCTGGAAATGTCACGTCAACGCCTGCGCCCTTCGCTGGGTGAATCTAGCCAGCACACCTGTCCTCGTTGTAGTGGCCTTGGCTCGATTCGTAGTGTTGAATCACTCTCGCTCTCTATTTTGCGCATTATCGAGGAAGATGCGATGAAGGAACAGACGGCCCAGATCATCGCGCAATTGCCGGTTGATGTGGCAACATACCTGTTGAATGAAAAACGCGAAATTGTCTCTGCAATCGAGAAACGCCAGAATGTGCGCATTCTTTTAATTGCTAACTCATCACTGGAAATTCCAAACTACACTGTTCAACGCCAACGTGCCGACGAACTATCCAATGGCGCGAAGAATAGCTATGAACTCGCCACTGAAGTTGAAGAAAAGAAAGAGACCATCATGTCAGCTGCGCCTCAGGTGGCAGCCGAGCAGCCAGCTGTAAAAGGAGTTGTACCAAGTTCCCCAGCACCGACTCGTAATACAACTGAAACGCTAGGTGAAGATGGTTTTATCAAACGTCTCTGGAGCACCCTCTTCAGCGGTAACAAAGAAGAGACAACCACTGAAATTAAAATCACCAAAACACCATCTAGAGCTCGCTCTTCGCGCTCAAATACTGGTGGTCGCGGACGATCTCAGCGCAGTGAAAAATCGAGTTCATCGCGTAGCGGTAACCGTGAAAAAAACGCTAAAGGCGGTAGCAGACGTCGCAATAATAACAGTCAAGACAAAGGTAATGCCGAAGTAGCTATCGATCAAAATAGCACAACAGTCGCTGTGCCTGAAGACACCTCGGCCACACCTAATAATCCTGCTGATAATGGTACTGATGCGCCTAAGAATACTCGTCCACGTCGTCGTCGTGGTGGTCGCCGTAATCGCAACCGCGATAGCAATAGACAAAATGGCGACAGCACGACATCTGTAGAGAATGCAGCGACTGAATCTTCTGTGCCAGCGGTTAGCAGTAATACACCTCAACCAGCAAGTGCTGATAAGCCAGCCATTCAAGCACCAACACCTCAACCAGTAGAAAGATCTCAGGAAAATTCAGCACCAAAGGTACAAACAGCTGATATGAGCGTTAGAAATGCTGATGCAAAGAAAATAGAAGTCGCTCAGCCTTCGAGTCCCTCTAGTCCAGCTTCTAGTACTGGTAGCACGCAATATGTAGCACCGAAAAGGCCAGTTCAAGCCCCCAAAGCACCAACGGAACGATGGGCTTCAAAGCCTGTAGAAAAACCTGCTGTTGATAAGCCACAAGCGGTATCTTCACCTAAATCTGCGGCACCTGCTCCGCAAGTAAAACAGGAAGAGAAAAAGCCTGTGGCCGTTAATAAACCAATGCTTGCACCAGAGCAAAGTGTGCCAACTGCTTCAAAGCCTGCTCCAGCTGAGCTAAGTAATGCGCCAGCTACACCAAAATCGGCATTGGTTCAGATAGAGACTAAAAAAGCGGCATTTCAGGCTGTCAGCAACAAACCAGTGACACCCCCTACTGGAAAGGCTAACGACTAGTTAGCACTGAATGCAGGAATACAAAGGCCACGACCTAAACTTAAACTAGGTCATGGCCTTTTTTATTTAGGGATTATCAGGACTGAGGCGCTTCTCTTTAATCTCGCTTAATAATCCACCTGCAGCAGACTCTACCATATCCAGTACTCGCTCAAAACCTCTAGAACCACCATAATAGGGATCAGGTACCTCTTTCTCATCAACATCACTCGAATAACTGAGAAAAAGTGAAACCTTATTACTCAGCTCCTGAGGGCAAATATCAATTAAATTAGCAAGGTTGTCATTATCCATGGCAATCACATAGTCATAGTAATCAAAGTCCACTTTTTGCACACACCTTGCACGCTGTGAGCTAAGATTAAACCCTCTATTTAATGCGCTGGCTTGCGCTCTCTTATCCGGCGGCTCTCCTACATGATAGGCATGCGTGCCGGCAGAATCTATTTCGATCCGTTGAGCTAGCGACGCTTGCTGCACAAGATGATCAAAAACCCCATGTGCAGTAGGTGAACGGCAGATATTACCCATGCATACAAACAATACTTTAACCATCCATTAGACCCTCATTAATCGAATTAAATTGCTCATTAAAACCATGATTACTTATGGGATTTGACAATATTACACTATAGAATCAAAATATATCTTGAGTATCAGTAACATGCTGTTAAGCCTCGGATTCAGGATTGTAAACATTCCACTCACGAAGTTATTAATATTTTTTAGTTAGACAGAACGCGATGAAAATCCGATCCGGATTATTTCGGCACGCAAGGCTAATAAGAAAGACATTTATATCAGTCAAATATATAATGATGATACTATGGTAATTGAAAAATATACAAATAGTATCGTACTCCACGTGATAGATAATTTACCTGCAATACTTATTGATGAGGCCCTTTGGTATGACGCCACTAATATCAGAAATAGAGAGTTTACGCAGTGCGATTGGCCAACACGTACGCTTTCAGAATGTGATATTTGAGATTATTGAGATACTCGAAGACGGCCCATCATTTGTCCTACAGAACTGTGAGGAACACACCTCGATCCAGCCTGATCAACATGGTGATGCACACCGCCGAGTACCTCAGACGATGACACTGCCTATTTTAATGACCACCGATGGTAATCTGGACGCTGACGGGATGGCAATCGAACTGCTGACTTTAAGTAGCTCTGATATTTCATCACCTTCAAACGTACGTTCATAAACATGCTGAACTAGCATTTTACCGGTAATCTCACATAGCAGATTACCGTTAAACTTCCTCGTCGGCAGGTAACTCGCGCGCCCTATCAACCAACATCACAGGAATATCATCGCGAACTTGATAAGCAAGCCTGTCTATTTTGCAAATCAATTCATTGTCTTCTTCTTTATACACTAAAGGTCCCTTGCATAGCGGGCAGGCAAGAATATCCAGTAGTTTCTTATCCATTACAATTTCATCCTCTTAACTATTCATGCGATCAATATTTTTTAGTAACACAGATAAATTTTCTTCTGCTTTTAATTCGGGAGCCATATCAATACTCAATGCCCAATGATTTTGCTTTTCAAAAGAAGCACATTTGACTGCATCTTTCTCTGTCATCACTACAGCAGCATCATCAAAATTCAGGTCATCAGCACAGTAGACGTGGTGATCCGGAAAAGGGTGGGGTATGACATTGATATCCGCATCCCTAAGTAGATTGAAAAATCTCTCAGGGTTCCCTATGCCAGCCACAGCATGGACCCTTTTCCCCTTAAATAGGGATAACCTCTCTCTTATTTCTGGTGTTTGTAAATTATAAAGGGAACTCTGCACCAGAGCCATACCGTACTCACCAGATAAGTGTGATTCTCCATTTACGACACACAGGTCAACACTTTTTAATCGGGAAACAGGCTCTCGTAATGGCCCGGCAGGCAACATCTGTCCATTGCCAAATCGACGAAGCCCATCCAAGATAACGATTTCGATGTCACGCCCCATTGCGTAATGCTGTAATCCATCATCAGCAATGACGATGTTGCAATCAAAATCATTTAACAACATATTTACTGCATCCGAACGTTTAGATGATATAACCATTGGACAACAACAGCGACGTGCCAACAACACCGCCTCATCACCAACTAATGCAGGACTACTAGTAGTCGTTACTGGTTGCGGCGATTCAGTAGCCACACCGCCATAACCACGAGAAACAATCCCAGGCTTATACCCTTTGTTACGTAAAAAAGTTGCCAACCAGATAACAAAAGGTGTTTTGCCTGTACCACCCACCGTAATATTACCGACAACAATTAGCGGTGCAGAGAAATGATTTACCACTAACCAATTATGTTGATAGAGCCAATGTCTCACCATTATCAAACAGCGAAATAACCAAGATAACGGTAACAATGGAATCACACCAATACCACCATTATACCAGATTTGTTCAATCTTACTCATTAACAATCAGCGGGACATTGATCAATAGAAATCAACTGGCGCTCTCCTCCTAGCTCGTAACCGCTGCGGGTTCAAATTGCAGATGGTAAAGATTGGCGTAGTAGCCACCTGCCGTCAGTAGCTGATCATGTTTACCCTGCTCAACAATTTTCCCTTCATTCATCACAATAATAGTATCGGCCTTCTCAATGGTAGAGAGTCGATGCGCAATCACAAAGGTTGTTCTATCTTTCATCAGCTCTTCGAGAGCCGCTTGAATGTAGCGTTCAGACTCTGTATCGAGTGCTGAGGTTGCCTCGTCTAAAATCAGGATAGGCGCATTTTTTAAGAGCGCACGTGCAATTGCCAGTCGTTGACGTTGCCCACCAGAAAGCAGCACGCCGTTATCACCAACCATTGTGTTGAGCCCCTCAGGCAAGGTCTCAATAAACTCCATTGCATGTGCTGCTGTCGCGGCCTGAATGATCGCTGCCTCCGAACAATCTTCTAAACTACCATAAGCAATATTGCGCCCGATGGTGTCGTTAAACAGCATCACATCTTGCCCAACCAGTGCAATCTGCTGACGTAGACTTTCAAGCGTGAGTTCGCCAATGCCATGCCCATCCACGGTGATACTACCGCTGCTGTAATCATAGAAACGTGGTAACAGACTGGCTAATGTGGTTTTACCACTGCCTGATTTACCCACAAAGGCAATACTCTGTCCCGCTTCAACTCGAAATGAAATATTGTCAAGCACGACACCTTTGCTCTGTTCGTAGCTAAAACAGACATCCCTGAATTCTACCTCGCCGCTAATTTTCTCAAGACGAATGGTGCCAATATCAACTTCAAGCACCGCATCAAGCAGATCAAAGATACTTTTAGCTGCCGCTATACCGCGTTGAATAATCACATTAACGGTCGTGAGGCGTTTTACAGGCGTTAACATCATCATCATCGCGGCAAGAAATGACATAAAGGTTCCTGGTGTAATCGTATCGAGCATCGGCCCTGACGTTGCGAGGTAGATGATCGTAGCCAATGCACAGGCTGAAATGAACTGTATGATCTGTACACTTGAGACACTGGTCGCAATCAGCTTCATAAACTGTCGACGGTTTCCTTCATTCACCTTTTCAAAATGAGTGGCTTCATAAGCCTGGCCACCAAAGGTTTTAATCACGCGGTGCCCTTCTATCGCCTCTTCAGAGACCTGCGTGACATTACCCATCGATGATTGAATCCGCGTACTGATACGACGAAAGCGTTTATTCACAAAAGTGACAAGCAGAATAATGATCGGGCCCAGCACAAACATCACCAAGGAGAGCTGCCAACTGGTATAAAACATTAACGCCAATAAAAAAATAATGGTTAAAACATCTCTGATAACGATGGTAATGGCATCGGTTGCTGCAGAGGCGACCTGCTCAACATCAAAAGTAAATTTTGAAATCAATGCCCCTGATGAGCTGCCATCATAAAAACGGGTAGGCAGTGAAAGTATATGATTAAACATCTCTCGGCGTAATGTCTTGACGATATTTCGTCCAATCCAGGCCATTAAAAATGATGATGCAAACGTACCCACGCCACGAATTAGGGCCACCCCGATAAAGAGGATCGGTAACAACGCAATCCACTCGGGATCTTTTTCAACAAAGCCACCATCCAGTATGGGCTTAAGCATGGCGGCCAGACCGGCATCGGTAGCCGCAGCACAGACCATACCGATAACAGCCAAACTAAAGGCCAGTTTGTAAGGCAGCACGTAGCGCAACAGGCGACGATAGATCACGGCACCATCGGTAATCTCTTCAGGGTTTTCGTTTTTAAGGCGACTCAAGGTCAGTCTTTTGGCTGTTTTGTAGCGAGAGAAAGTTTCACAATGCCTAACTGCCTAGCGGCATCCATCGCACTAACAACCGCCTGATAAGGGGTGTTGGCATCGGCACTAATCACCAGCGAGACATCTTTGCGGCCATCGACGGCAAGCTGAATCGCCTTCTTTAAGGTAGTCGTCTGACGATTAACAACCTTTTGTTGGTTGATATAAAAATGCCCTTTCACATCAATCGTTAAATCAATCGGGGCAATCGCAGCCTCCACCGGCTCAGCATTGGCTTCAGGTAGATCAACTGTAATTTCTGATTCTTTAGTAAAGGTGGTCGAGACCATAAAAAAAATGAGCAGCAAAAAGACCACGTCGATCAATGAAGTCAGGTTTACTTCTGGGTCTTGCTTTGTAAATTGACGCAGGTTCACTAGCTTATATGACTCGACAACTAGATCCGCCGCTCATTTTCACGTGCACCATGCAGCACTTCAACCATTTTGATTGATTCAGCCTCCATGACACAGACTAGGCTCTCAACCTTGCTGCGAAAATGACGATAGAAAATCAGGCTTGGAATCGCGATCGACAGCCCCGTGGCTGTGGTAATTAGCGCCTCAGAGATCCCCCCTGCAAGTACAGTAGGATCACCCACTCCAGCAGTAGTAATGGCAGCAAAGACCTTAATCATACCGATGACAGTACCTAAGAGCCCTAACAACGGTGTGATTGAAGCAATAGTACCCAGTGTATTGAGATAACGTTCAAGTTCATTGACTACCTGACGCCCCGTCTCTTCGATACTTTCCTTCATTACCTCACGTTCATGGCGTAAATTAACCAGCCCCGCTGCCAATATTTTGCCAAGTGGGGACTCTTCACGCAAACGGGCAATTTCGCCCGCGTTCAACTTGTTCTGTTTTTCCAGTTTCCAGATAGTGGCGACGAGTTCGTTGGGGCAGATTTTTTGTTTTTGCAGCGACCATGAGCGTTCAACAATAATCGCGAAGGCGATCATCGAACAGAGCAGGATAGGTATCATCAACCAGCCGCCGGATTGTACAAGCTCAAACACGTCTGTTTAATCCCTTATTTAATGAGTAATAACAGAGGACATTATACCGGAACAAGCCGTGTTTTTCACACTCTTGATGAGAATTCAGCGCAATAAAGCTGAGTGCCAGTAGCGCTTATTTTGATGGCGGTAACGCTCAATAGAGCGTATATCTCCCTCATTATTAAAGTGAAAGGTAATGGCGCCCGCGGCGGCACTTGTTAGCATTTCACTGCCTTGTTGCTGATAGCGTTGTATCACCTCAGGATGCGGAAAATTATAACGGTTTAAGTATCCAGCTGGAAACAGCACATACTGGGGTGCTACCGCAGTAACAAAAGCCTGACTTGATGAACTTTTACTACCGTGATGTGGCGCAACCACCACACGCGCCATTAATTTCTCGCGCTGTTCATTCAGTAGTGCGCGCTCTGCGGGTGCCTCAATATCCCCCGTTAGTAGGAGTGAGCTACCGCGCTGACCAATATCATCAATACTACTAACACGCAGTACACATGAGGCATCGTTGCCTTTAAAGCCTTGTGGTGGCGGGTGCAGTATTTCAAATAGCACATTGTCCCACTGCCATTCATCACCGGCCACACAGTGCTGCGCTGCTGGCTGCCACGTTACCCGCTCCGGCACACTGGTGACCACTTGCGCAACCACTATTTGTGACATGACTGAACGAGCACCCCCCATATGATCATTGTCACCATGACCAATCATCAGCATATCGACCCGCTTAATGCCAGCACTGTTCAGAAAGGGAATAACAACGGCACTACCCGTATCAAAACTATCACTAAAGCGCGGGCCGGTATCGTAGACTAGCGTATGATTTTTTGTCTGTACAACAGCGGCCAGTCCCTGGCCAACATCTAACAGCGTAAACCACCAGTCACCATCAGCAGGTCGTACTGGTGTCACTAGGAACAACGGCAATAGCCAGATGATACCGAGCCAGCGCCCAGGTAAACCACGCGGTGCTAACAGCAGCAATGTGCCAATCAATGCTGGTATTAATGTCCATTTAGCTGGCGGGTGTTGCTGCCATAGCCCTTGTTCCTGCATTTTAATTAATTCAAGAAAGGGCCATAAGAATGATAACGCTATCGTTGCAAAATTCAGTAACAGCGAGCCAATCTCAGGAAAAAATAGTACGCTTGAAGTGCCTAGCAATACTAATGGTACAACAACAAAGCTAACCCACGGTACTGCTACAAAGTTGGCCACAGGTGATAAAAGCGGGATTTGCTGGAAAGTCAGCAATAATGGTAGTAACAATGCTATTGCCACCACCACATGTACCCTACCCCAACGCCACCAGAGATCACGCCTTGCAAGGCGCCCACTCATGGCAAAGATAATGGCTGCAACCGCACCGAATGAGAGCCAGAAACCAGCAGACATCACTACAAATGGATCAATCACAAGCACAATAACAAGAGCCAATGCCAGCGTGTCGCTAAAGCGGCGTTGGCGCTGTAAAAACAGCATTAACATCACCACGGCCACCATCACTAAGGCACGCTGAGTCGGAATGGTAAATCCAGCCAGTGCCGCATAAAATGTGGCAGCTAACAGGCCAGCTACCGCCGCCACTCTTGGCGCTGGCCAATGTAATGTGGCATTTGCGATACGCGGCCAGAGAAATTGCACCAGTATAAACACCATCCCAGCAACAAGACCAATATGCAACCCCGAGATCGCAACCAAATGAATCGTGCCGGTCTTTCTTAACACCTCCCATTGAGGCTGACTTATCGCCTGCCGCTCACCAATCGCTAGCGCTGTGATAATGCCTTGATAATCAGGCTCATTGAGCTGTGTACTGATTGCGTTCGCCAGCGATTGCCGTAACCGTTGCAGTGGGTAGTGCATCACATCGTTTGCCAACAGCCGGTTTTCATCCGATCCTCGAATGTAACCCGTCGCCTGAATTCGCTGTTGGAACAGCCACCCTTCATAATCAAAACCACCCGGGTTCATAAATCCATGTGGTCTTTTCAAGCGCACCGTTAACTGCCAGCGATCACCCACAGAGAGCGCCGGGGCATTTTTGTACCAATTGAGTCGTACATGATGTGGCGTCGTTTCAAGTATATTACCCTGGTGCTGTATCTGCTCAATATCAAACAAGAACCGCCATTTATGGCCTATTTTTTGTGGCAACGAGGCGATCGTCCCCTGTATCACCAGATCCTGCTTTTCGAGCGCTGGTGGTAGTGGTGTCGATAGTACTAGCACAGCCTGTAGCCATGCCCAGTGGAATCCTACCACCAGAAATAGTAGTGGCCTCAATCGCCTAAAAAACCACAAGGCGGGCACCAGCAACAGTAACACCAGCCATAAGGCTGTGTGCAGTAATGATGTGAGTGGCAATTCAGCAAATTGCTGAAATATTAAGATGCCACCTAAAAATGCGACTACTGAAAAACGCATCCCCGTCCCTAGTTATGCTTGAGATTATCTACCGGGTAGCATGCCAAATATAGACAGCCACCGCCAGCTTAGGCTATTGTTAAGGAATGCCAAAAAAAATAATAAAAAGGTTTCTTCCCGATCACACCAAGATTAAAGAGCATAAACACCTACAGATATTTGGAAAGCTGATCCACGACCCCAATCTATGGCATCTTAATCGTCGCTCGGTTTCTGGCGCATTTTCTGTAGGGCTATTTATGGCATTTGTTCCCGTACCATTTCAGATGATATTAGCAGCAGCAGCAGCCATTCCGCTGCGCGTGAACCTGCCAATATCTGCGGCCCTCGTGTGGATATCAAACCCTTTAACCATGCCGCCGATCTTCTATGGTTGTTATAAATTCGGCGCCTGGGTGCTCAACACTCCCGTGCAAAATATTGAATTTGCACTCTCTGTCGAGTGGCTGACAACCCAACTTGGTGATATCTGGGCACCTTTTTTACTTGGCTGCTTTCTGATCGGCACCTTTTTCGCGCTTATCAGCAATTTGATTATTCGCCTGTTGTGGCGATCACTAGTCTTAAAGGGGTGGCAAGAACGCCGCAGACGTCGCAAAGAAAAACGCCAGAAAAGCTAACCAGAAAAGCGCTCAGCCGATTTGTTGATCCTTTAGCACGCCATCTTCAAGCACCAGAATTCGATCCATACGCTCAGCAAGCGCTATCTCATGGGTCACTACCACAAAGCTGGTATTCAGCGCCTGATTTAACTCCAGCATTAAACCATAAATATGATCTGCATTTTTACGATCTAAATTACCGGTTGGCTCATCCGCCAATACACATTTAGGCTCAGTGACTAATGCCCGTGCCACTGCCGCTCGTTGACGCTCGCCACCCGACATTTCACCGGGCTTGTGGTGACAGCGACTTTTCAGGCCAACTTTATCAAGTAGTGACGCAGCACGTTCGCTCGCGACCGCAGGTAATACACCCCGAATTAACAGTGGCATCGCAACATTCTCCAAGGCCGAGAACTCAGCCAGCAGATGATGAAACTGATAAACAAAACCGAGCGTACTATTACGTAACTGACTGCGTTGGCGCTCACTCAACTGCATCATATCTTTGCCCAGCACATGCACTTCACCACCAGATGCGCTATCTAATCCGCCTAAAAGGTGTAACAGAGTACTTTTGCCTTGGCCGGAGCTACCAATGATCGCAATACGCTCACCCACCGCCACCTCAAAATTGATGCCGCGCAGCACATCAACATTCATTCCGCCCTCAGTAAAGCGCTTTTGCAGGTTAATGCATTGCAATACTGGCTGCGGTTGATCAACATGATCACTCATAACGCAAAGCCTCTGCGGGTTGGGTACGTGATGCTCGCCACGCCGGATAGAGTGTCGCAATCAAGGAGATAATTAATGAAACCGAGCTAATCTGTATCACATCAGGGATGCGCATATCGGAAGGAAGGTCACTAATATAATAGACCTCAGCGGCCAGAAACTGAATACTGAATAGCTCCTCTATGGCGGGGACCAGTGTCTCAACATTAAGCGCCAGCACCACGCCTCCCGCTGTCCCGAGTAATGTGCCAACCACCCCAATCAATGCCCCTTGGACAATAAATATCCCCATGATTGAAGCTGGACTAGCGCCTAACGTTCGCAGTATTGCGATGTCACTCTCTTTATCGGTCACCATCATCACCAGCGTCGAAACAATGTTGAATGCAGCGACCGCGACGATGAGAAACAGGATTACAAACATCACTGTTTTTTCCATCTGTACCGCACGAAAAAAGTTGGCATGCTGGTGTGTCCAGTCGCTCGCGCGATAACCCACCGGCAGTTCATTAAGCAGTTGGCGTGTTAGCTGTGGAGCCGCGAACATATCATCCATTTTGATCCGTACACCCGTCACACCGCCATCAAGTCGGAACAGGCGTGAGGCATCTTCTATATGCAGCAGTGCCAATGCACTATCGTATTCATGCATGCCAATCTCGAATACACCAACCACGGTAAAGCGCTTAAGGCGAGGTAAAATCCCAACGGCAGTGACACTTGCTTGCGGCGTAATCAAGGTGACTTTGTCACCCATCCCAGTGCGCATCGAAAGGGCAAGATCTTTTCCAAGAATGATGCCAAACTCACCGGTCTGTAAATTCTCCAGTTTGCCTGCCAGCATCTTATCGCCCAGTTGAGATACTTCACCTTCCTTTGATGGCAAAATGCCTCGAATCAACGTGCCACTGACGACAGCCCCCTGGCTCAACATCCCTTCAGCATGAATAAATGGCGCAACGCCTGTCACCCCATCATATTGGCGAACTAAATCACCCACCTGCCGCCACTCTTGTAGCGGTTTGCCAACTGCCTGCACGGTAGCATGGGAAACAACGCCTAGAATACGCTCGCGCAGTTCCTTTTCGAAGCCATTCATCACAGAAATAACCGTGATCAATACCGCCACACCAAGCGCAACCCCCAACATCGAAATCAGCGAAATAAATGAGATGAAGTGATTTCGGCGTTTCGCGCGTGTATAACGCAGGCCTATGAAGATTTCTAGCGGTCTGAACATTGCGGCATTAAAGCATAATCTGACTTTAAAATAAGTAAATATTGGTTGATCGTAAAGTAATCATGAACTGGAGAAATGGTCGGGGCGAGAGGATTCGAACCTCCGACCACCGGCACCCCATGCCGGTGCGCTACCAGGCTGCGCTACGCCCCGAATGTGTTGCTAATTGACTGCCTTCTTGATGGTGTTAATAATGCAGACAGATAATGAGGACACTTAATTAAAAATTGATTTAAACCTTTACTTGATAAGCTTTAAAACTTCTTCAAGCTCTTTACGAACTTCTCTAACTAACTGACGACTACGACTATTATCACTCTTCATCTCGCTTCCCGACAGTTTCTGGCGTGCACCACCAATCGTAAAGCCTTCTTCATATAGCAAACCACGGATTTGGCGCACTAACATCACATCCTGGCGCTGATAATAACGTCGATTGCCACGTCGTTTAACCGGGTTAAGATGAGGGAATTCCTGCTCCCAATACCGCAGCACATGTGGTTTTACACCGCAAAGTCCGCTTACTTCACCAATGGTGAAATAACGTTTACCGGGTATTGGTGGTAATTCACTGTTGCTGCTGGGTTCCAGCATGGGCCTCTACTCTTGCTTTTAATTTTTGTCCAGGGTGAAAGGTGACAACACGACGTGCTGTAATCGGAATTTCCTCACCCGTTTTTGGGTTTCTGCCTGGCCGCTGGCTTTTATCTCGAAGATTGAAATTACCAAAACCAGAAAGTTTGACCTGCTTTCCTGTCGTCAGTGCCTTACGCACCTCTTCGAAAAACATTTCAACCAGATCTTTTGCCTCACGTTTGTTGA
>QIHH01000200.1 GCA_003230195.1 Gammaproteobacteria bacterium | reverse complement strand
ACATAATGAAGCACATACGTAATTTCTCGATCATTGCCCATATCGATCACGGAAAATCAACGCTATCAGACCGCCTGATTCAGGTCTGTGGCGGCCTGAGTGAGCGTGAAATGTCCGCTCAGGTTCTTGATTCGATGGATATCGAGCGTGAGCGTGGCATCACGATTAAAGCGCAGAGCGTTACATTGGAGTATGTTGCGAATGATGGTGAGCGTTATCAGCTTAACTTTATCGACACGCCTGGGCATGTCGATTTTGCTTATGAAGTATCGCGTTCCCTAGCAGCCTGTGAGGGTGCACTGCTAGTCGTTGACGCTTCTCAGGGCGTTGAGGCGCAGACGGTTGCCACTTGCTACACCGCGATTGAGCAAGGGCTGGAAGTAGTGCCTGTGCTCAACAAGATTGACCTGCCGACCGCAGACCCAGATAAAGTGATTCAGGAAATTGAAGAGATTGTTGGGGTTGAGGCAGATGATGCCACTCGGGTTAGTGCAAAAACAGGGCTTGGTATCGATTTGTTACTGGAAGATATTGTGGCGCGAGTGCCGCCTCCTGAGGGTGACCCGGATGCACCACTACAGGCGTTGATCATCGATTCTTGGTTCGATAACTTTCTCGGTGTTGTTTCTCTCGTTCGTATTGTTCAGGGTACGATTTCGGTGAAGGATAAGGTCACAGTGATGTCCACCGGCAAAAGTCATCAGATTGACCGTGTTGGGATTTACACCCCAAAAGCAAGTGATCAAACGTCACTGGCGGCCGGTGAAGTCGGGTATGTGATTGCCGGTATTAAAGAGATTAATGGCGCACCTGTTGGTGATACCTTAACTTTGACAGGCAACCCGGCTGAGAATGCCTTACCCGATTTTCAGAAAGCGAAACCACAGGTGTTTGCTGGCCTTTTTCCGATTAATACAGAAGACTATGAAGATTTTCGTGATGCACTGGCGAAACTCTGCTTGAATGATGCATCTCTGTTTTATGAGCCGGAATCATCACAGGCGTTAGGATTTGGTTTCCGCTGCGGTTTTCTTGGCATGTTGCATATGGAAATCATTCAGGAACGACTGGAACGTGAGTACGATCTATCACTGATTACCACCGCACCGACCGTGATTTACGAAATTTTGAATACGAAAGGTGAGGTATTGAAGATCGATAACCCATCTCGAATTCCAGACCCCGGGATGATTGCTGAGTTTCGGGAACCGATTATTCAAGCTGATATACTCGTTCCACAAACACACTTGGGCGCAGTGATTACCCTCTGTATCGAAAAACGAGGCGTGCAAAAGAAGATGTTATACCATGGCAATCAGGTTGCTGTGAGTTATGAGCTTCCGATGAGCGAAGTGGTAATGGATTTCTATGACCGCCTGAAATCGGTCAGTCGTGGGTATGCATCACTTGATTACTCATTTTTGCATTTTCAGGCTGCAGATCTCGTCAAACTCGATATTCTTATCAACGGTGAGCGCGTTGATGCGCTTTCATTGATTGTCCATCGTGATCGCTCGCAGTTTCGTGGACGTGAATTGACTGAACGTATGCGAGAGCTGATTCCCAGGCAGATGTTTGATGTCGCCATTCAATCGGCGATTGGTGCGCACGTGATTGCGCGGGAAACCGTTAAGGCACTGCGCAAAAATGTGACGGCCAAATGTTATGGCGGTGATATCAGCCGTAAACGAAAATTGTTAGAGAAACAGAAAGCGGGTAAAAAACGGATGAAACAGGTTGGCTCAGTTGAAATTCCACAAGACGCCTTCCTTGCGGTATTAAAAACAGGTAAGTAGAAATGAATTTTGATTTTCAGGGATTTATGCTGTTGTTGCTGGTAGTCAGTGGCGTTTTATGGGCGTTAGACTACTGGCAATGGGCGCCGAAAAGGCGAGAAGCTGAAAAGACTGCACGCGCCGCAATGAAGCCGCCTATTGATGAAAAAAAACTGGCGGAGATTTTTAAAGAGCCAACATACGTCGAATATGCAAAATCTTTTTTTCCGATAATTCTAATTGTTTTTGTGATGCGCTCTTTTTTAGTAGAACCATTTAGAATCCCGTCGGGATCAATGATGCCGACACTGTTAGTGGGCGATTTTATTTTGGTTAATAAATTCACCTATGGCATCCGTTTACCCGTTGCAGGCAGCAAAATTTTGGATCTGGGAGAGCCAGAACGTGGTGATGTGGTTGTCTTCCGTTACCCCAAAGACCCTTCGCTTGATTACATTAAAAGAGTCGTTGGTCTGCCAGGTGATCGCGTAGGGTATTTTAATAAAACGATATATATTAATGGCAAACCTGTGGCACAAGAGGAGACAGGCCGATATGTTGGTATTGGTAGCGGTTTCGAATCAACAGGGGCTAGTCTGCGTAATGAAAAACTAGGTGAAGCTGAGCACCAGATTTTAATAGATATAGACCAGCGAGCACGTGAAGGTGAAGTTGTTGTACCAGAAGGCGAATATTTTGTGGTGGGCGATAATCGAGACAGGAGTAATGATAGTCGTTTTTGGGGCACCGTTCCTGAAGACCATCTTGTTGGCAAAGCCTTTATGATCTGGATGAACTGGGACTCTTCTGCCGGTGGCGTCAACTGGGGGCGAATTGGTAGCAGTATCGATTAATTGATGGTTAAGGAATTTGACAATGAATAGTTTAAGAACCGCACAGCAAGGTGTCAGTGGTAGTGGTTTTATCACCATTATGGCTGTGATTATGATATCAGTCTTATTATTGTTAAAACTCTTTCCTGTCTATATGGAAAACTTCAATGTGAGTACTTCACTGAGTTCCTTAAGTAATGAAGATGACATTAAATCGCTAAAAAAGAGCGCTATTAAAGAATTACTGCAACGACGATTTTCTATCAATGATGTTAAAAATGCACGGAAAGAACACATAGAAATCAAAAAGACAAAAACTGAAATGACTATTGATATTACCTATGAGGTGCGGAAACCATTAGTCGGTAATATCGATCTGGTGCTCCACTTTAACGAACACCTAGCTCTCTAGCCGTGATGTTTTGTGTTGCGGAAGATTTGTGAGATTAAATCACTCAATTGAAAAGGCAGAGCAGGTCATTGCGTATCAATTCACGCAAAGCCACTATCTGAAGACTGCATTGACACATCGTAGTGTCGGTAGTAATAATAATGAACGCCTTGAGTTTCTGGGTGATTCAATTCTTAATTTTGTGATTGCTGAGGCACTTTATCATCGCTTTCCTGATGTGGATGAAGGTAAATTAAGCCGTTTACGGGCTTCACTGGTGCGTGGCAGTACGCTAGCAATTTTGGCGCGCGAGTTAAAGCTGGGTGACTTCATTGTGCTGGGGCCTGGTGAATTGAAGAGCGGTGGCTTTCGACGTGAGTCAATTCTGGCTGGCACCCTTGAGGCAATTATGGGGGCTGTACTACAGGATGGTGGTTTCGAGGCAGTAAAAATATTTATTTTAAATTTGTACAGCTCTGCATTAGAGGATGTTTGTGCAGACAGGGAATTAAAAGATCCAAAGACACGTCTTCAAGAGTATTTACAGGCAAAGAAGCGGGTCTTGCCTGCTTATTCTATTATCTCTATTGACGGTGAGGGGCACAGTCAACATTTCACTGTTAATTGTAAGGTAGATGGCGTGGATGAAAAAATTATCGGCCTTGGTGACAGTCGTCGTAAAGCTGAACAAAATGCTGCATTGAATGCACTAGAGTTATTAAATAAAAATGAAGAGTGAGTTTTTAGATCATTGTGGTTACGTGGCGATTATTGGTCGTCCAAATGTTGGGAAATCAACATTATTGAACCGTATATTAGGGCAAAAAATAAGTATCACCACGCGTAAGCCTCAAACGACACGGCATCAAATTCTCGGTATTAAGACAACCGATGATGCACAGGTGGTTTATGTTGATACGCCAGGCATTCATCGCGGCAGCAAAAAGGCGATGAATCGTTACATGAACAAGGCTGCTGCTAGTGTTATCAACGATGTTGATGTGGTTGTTTTTGTGGTTGATGGCATGCGCTGGCAGGAGGATGATCAGGCCATTCTTGAAAAGCTTAAATCAGTGGGTGCGCCTGTGATCTTGGCATTAAATAAACTCGACAAGCTTGATGCTAGAGAGCAACTATTGCCTTATATACAGCAAATGTCAGAGAAAATGAGCTTTAAGGAGATTATTCCAATTTCAGCGACTAAAGGTGAAAATATTGAATCACTGGAGGCAATGGTTACTTCGTTATTACCTGCTTCACCTCCTTTTTTTCCAGAAGACCAGGTCACTGATAAAAGTGAACGTTTTGTTGCTGCAGAGTTAGTCCGTGAAAAACTGATGATGCGCCTAGGACAAGAAGTTCCGTATTCTATTACCGTTGAAATTGAACAATTCAAACTTGAGAAAAAAATACTGCATATCAATGCACTGATATGGGTTGAACGAGATAATCAAAAGATGATTGTGATCGGCAAAAATGGTGAGATGCTAAAAGCGGTCGGTAAGCAGGCACGGCTTGAAATGGAAGAGATGTTCGAGAAAAAAGTATTTCTTAAATTATGGGTGAAGGTCAAAGATAAATGGGCTGATGATGAACGAGCATTGCAAAACTTGGGTTATACCGAATAATATTTAACGTGGGGTCACCTGTACGCAAGCAACTAGAACTAGGCTTTGTTCTACATCAACGCCCTTATCGGGATACCAGCCTGATAGTTGATCTGTTCACAGCGGAGCATGGTCGAGTCAGTGTTGTTGCTAGAGGTGTTCGTAAAGCCAAGTCACGCCTCGCTCCACTCCTACAGCCTTTTCAGCCTCTGCTTGTATCGTGGGTTGCTAGAGGGGAACTTGGTACCTTAACCTCAGTTGAAAGTAATGGTGTACCATTTATCTTAAATCGTCGAGTATTGATTAGTGGTTTTTATATTAATGAGTTGCTAGTTCGTTTATTACACCGTGATGACCCTCATAGCGAACTCTACCAGGGCTATCTACTTGCTCTTCAACATCTTAGTGCATTACCAGTTTCTCAAACATCAGCGGCTGAACAGGCAACGTTAAGGCACTTTGAGATGACACTCCTCAATGAACTCGGTTATGCATTAATCCTAGATCACGAGGTGCAAAGTGGTACTGCATTAAATGATGAAACTTTGTACCACTATTTCTTTGACCAGGGACCAGTGTTTATAGATGAACACCAGATAAGAAACACCATTGCCCTTCATAGCTCATCAAATGGGAATGATTTTGTTAGAATTCATGGTAAGAGTCTCCTCGATTTAGCGAGGGGAGAATTTAGAGATAGCTGTTCATTGCGCGAATGTAAACGTTTAATGAGGGCTGTATTGGCTGTTCATTTGGGTAGCAAACCGCTACATAGCCGAGATTTATTAAATGGCTTGCCATCAAAAACATAAATAACCGAAAATTAAGCTAAAGGTAAACTCACATGAATCATAGCCCGATTTTCTTAGGCGTTAATATCGATCATATCGCGACACTACGTCAGGCCCGAGGAACACGTTATCCCGACCCGATTCAGGCTGCGATAGAAGCGGAGCAAGCTGGCGCAGATGGTATTACACTACATCTTCGTGAAGATCGACGCCATATTCAGGATCGTGATGTACACATGCTAAAAGAGATTCTACAAACACCGATGAATCTTGAAATGGCAGTGACTGATGAAATGATTACTATTGCATCAAAGGTTAAACCTGAAAATATCTGTTTAGTGCCGGAACGTAGAGAGGAGTTGACGACTGAAGGGGGGCTGGATGTTGTTGGCAATGAGGTGAAAGTTACGGAAGCCTGTAAAGCACTCGCCGATGCAGGCTCTGTGGTCTCTCTTTTTATTGATGCTGATAAAAAACAGATTGATGCAGCACTGCGCTGTTCGGCACCAGTGATCGAAATACACACCGGTCATTACGCTGGTCTAGTTGATAAACAGGAACAGCAAGCTGAACTGAAAAGAATCGCAGCCGCAGTGACTTATGCACACGAAAGTGGCCTACAGGTTAATGCTGGACATGGGCTGCATTATCATAATATTGCTCCTATTGCGGCAATTAAATGTATTGTTGAATTGAATATTGGTCACGCTATTATTGCACGAGCATTTTTCACTGGGCTGCAGGAGGCTGTGCGTGAAATGAAAAGTTTGATGAGCGATGCTCGCCGGTGATCGTTGGTATCGGAACTGATATTGTCTGTGTTTCTCGTATAGAGAAAAGCTTGGCGAAGCATGGGGAACGATTTGCTAAGCGAATATTGACTTCTAATGAGTTAGCTGAATTCCTGCAACATAAGCGCCCAGCTAGTTTTTTAGCTAAACGGTTCGCTGCTAAAGAGGCGGTAGCTAAAGCGATGGGCTGTGGCTTCAGGGATGGCCTGCAGTTGACTCACATTGGTATTGGCCATGATGATCTCGGCAAACCCCTGATAGAGTACAGCGGTAAAGCGGTTGACGTCTGTGAAGATTTAAACATCAGTAACAGTCATCTTTCAATCTCTGATGAAGATGAATATGCAATCGCGTTTGTGACGCTTGAATCAAGCGATTAATCACTCTTGTCAGAAAGAGGTTACAAGGACTCTTTTCTTGTTTTTATTCCTGATACTGGATTGTTATTCATGAATTCCTCACGAATAGCGATATATTAGTTAGTTTATTCATTGTGGGTTTTGTATAGCTGTTCACAAAATAGATGTTTAGATTGCGGTTTAATAGCGGCATGTCCATGTTGTTATTTTTATGGAGATAATTGATGAAAAAGCTTCCAAAAGTAACAGGTGTATTGCTAGCGGTATTCTTTTCAAGTACTTCTTTTTCTGCCGGTACCACACCTGACTTTGAGCTTGAGGGGTTAAATGGAAAGGTAACGTTATCTGAATATAAGGGCAAGGTAGTGTATCTGGACTTTTGGGCATCATGGTGTGATCCTTGTCTAAAGTCATTTCCTTGGTTGAATGATATACAGACTCGTTTAAAGAAAAAAGGCTTCAGGGTTATTGCCGTTAATCTTGATACTAAAAGAGCAGATGCGGATAAATTTCTTAATGAGTTGAAGCCGAATTTCGATATTGCGTTTGATCCATCGGGCGACGTTGCTGATATGTATGAATTACAAGGCATGCCAAGCGCATATCTAATCGATAGAAATGGTGAATTACATAGTACCCACATGGGGTTTCGCGAAAAGGATATTCCTTTGTTGGAACGTGAAATTGAGGCGCTACTTAAGCGCAGTAAAATAATGAAATAATATGAAAGTACTATTAAATTATAGTTTGTTACTAACCATTTTTTTTCTTTCTGGCTGCTCGACTTTTAAGCCTGGGGGGATGTTTGCTCATGAAGAAGTTAAGCCATGGCACAAGGCTATATTGGCAGAAGAACGAATGCAGTTAAATCCATATGCCTTAGAAAATAGTGCAGATCAAAAAATATTTTATAGCCGTGAAAGTGCCAGCGGTGGGCAGGGCGTTGGTGGAGGGGGCTGCGGGTGCAATTAAAAAATAAAAAATGGCCGCTGATTCCAACGAAACCATCGATTCGTAATGCATTAACGGTTGCTACCTGCACGGTATTGTCTAGCTCTTTATCAACAGTTTCTTTTGCTGAAGAAGAGAAGAGCGACCTTTCAAAAATTGGCCTATCGACTTTTTTTTATTCTGAAGAGGAGCGTGTTTCAGTTAACACCACTCATGTGGCCATTGAAAATGACCTTGGTGATGGTTCCTTTTTAAGAGCGAATATCATCTACGATACGATTACGGGCGCTTCACCCAATGGACGCATTATTCCTGCTGCGGCCGACGGCGGCAATATCCCATTTACCTCAGCATCAGGTTTCAGTATTAGTATTAATGATAATGGTAGTACCGGAAAACGGTGGCTAACGGAGTTTACTGACAAAAGAGCAGCACTAAACCTGAGTTTAGAAAGGCCAATCACCCGCACCTTAAAAGGTGTTATTGAGGGGAATTATTCATCTGAAAATGATTTCACTTCTTATGGTGCATCAGGGACGATTTCATGGGATATAAACCAACGTAATACGACTATTACCAGTGGATTCGGCGTATTAAATGAGAGTGTTTCTCCTGCTAGTGGCACCCCCTTAGGATTGGGTGTCTCTAACTGTAATGACACTGCGCCTGTGTTGCCTACCTGGGCTAATTGCAATATAACCAGTCCTCGCTTTGGTAATGGTAAAAAACGAATGTTTGATGGCATGATTGGAGTAACACAGATAGTGAATCAACGTACTATTACACAGTTAAACTATAGTCTTGGTGTCTCTCTTGGTTATCTTACCGACCCATATAAATTGATTAGTGTTGTCGATAACACGATTGATGGTGAAGAGGTGATGATCCTCTATGAAAACCGGCCTGACAGGCGTACAAAACATAGCCTTTACTGGAAGACGGTTAGTCAGCTTAGCGAAAAAAAGGTGGTCGATTTTTCGTATCGATATTTTTGGGATGATTGGGGCATGACATCCCATACGTTTGATTACAAATACCGCTATGATTATGAGCCGAAAAGTTATTGGCAGCCACATATCCGATACAACCTTCAGTCGAGCGCCGACTTTTTTCAGCGAGCAATCGACTCTTCTATAGCTGGTTTACCTCAATACGCAAGTGCAGATTACCGCCTGGGAAAACTATCAACCTATACTATTGGTTTAAAGTATGGTCAGGAATTAGGTGTCAATGGCTCGTTTACTGTGCGTGCGGAATATATTGTTCAGAGTTATTCCGAGGTAGACTTGCCCAATATGAAAGCGCTAGTATACCAAGGGACATTTACCTTTAAATTTAAATAGTTGAATGCTCCTTATGAATGAAGCATTAGCGATTTCTCTGCAGCGTCAGAATAATTTATGGATTGGACGGTTTAGTGCAATGGCTAGCCCGTGTGAATTATTGCTGGATACGCCAGATGAAACGCTGGCGTATCAGCTTGTTGCGATTGCTGAGCGTGAGGCAAAGCGAATAGAGCAAAAATTCAGTCGTTATCGCGACGATAACATCATTTTTAAAATCAATAACGCGTTAGGTCAATCTATTGAGGTTGATGCAGAAACAGCCTTGTTACTGGACTACGCAGATCAGTGTTATCAATTGAGTGATGGACAGTTTGACATCACCTCGGGTGTTTTACGTGAGGTGTGGCGTTTTGATGGCAGTGATTGTGTTCCGTCTAGCTCTGAAATTAAATCAGTATTATCTCGCGTTGGCTGGTCTAAAGTTAACTGGCAATATTCTAGTCTAACCATGGATAAAGGAATGGAGATCGACCTGGGCGGTATAGGGAAAGAGTATGCGGTCGATCGCGTTGCACTGTTAATCAGACCTTATCTCCAGAGCGGCGTATTGATTAACTTCGGGGGGGATTTATGTGCGCTAGGGCCTCGTTTAAATGGTCAGCCCTGGGAGGTTGCCATCGAAGATTCAGAGAAGAGTAAAAAATCGCAAGCAGCCCTTGTGAGTCTGAATAGTGGTTCTGTGGCCACTAGTGGCGATACAAGGCGATTTCTAATTAAAGACGGGGTGCGCTATGGCCATATTTTGGACCCGATGACAGGCTGGCCTGTTCCTGATGCACCCCGCTCGGTAACAACAGTTGCTTCAACCTGTATGGAGGCGGGTATGCTTGCGACATTTGCAATTCTTAGAGGGGCTGGGGCAAAGGATTTTTTACAACAACAGGAAATAGAGTTCCTCTGTCTTTAATCATCCGGGACAACGTAAAAAACCCATGAAAAAGTGTCCGCTTCTACATGGGGTTTTGATTGTAAACGGTTTGTTTAGATTACTTCGTTTGGTGCATTTTCATCTAATGGCTGCTCATCATTCAGCACCTCAGTATTTTGCACACCAAAATATTTGTAAACTGTCGAGGCGATTGAAAATGGCTCTGCCTGATAACTATCATCGGTGGGTGAAGTAAACTGTCGATTAACCCCTGAGGAACCAATACGTTGTGTTTTACCGACGATCTTACCTAAACCCCGTCCCGGGATTCCTTTTCCACCTAATGTCATGAAGTTTTGATTGTTGCCGTGATCCCAACCAATTGAATTATTCAAGTTGACATTACGCCCAAATTCACCATAAACGTTAATAATAATATTATCACGTCCAGCTGCATTCATATGATTCACCGCTATTTCAAGCGATGTCATCAAATCTCGCATTCTGTCCGGGTACTCTTCCAGACAGGAGTCATGGTCATCCCAACCACCCAGTCCACCGCTGCCCATAGAAATGAACAGGCTATCAGGATTACTAACTGCAAGACTGACAGCCGCTTTCAGGCGCCGTCCAAAATTAGTAGCGGGGTAGGTGATTCCTAACGCGAGTAGATCTGCATCAACTCTTGTTGCATTAAAGCTACTGCTGATAAACTCAGAGAGTTCCATTCGTTTAGTAAAAGCTTCGCGTACTTTTAAGAATTTGTTACCTTGAGCATTATTTCGCGCAAGTGCTTCAATTGCATCTTCATTAATGCCAGCATCACCTATTGCTGAATTAGTTCTTCTATCGTAGGGGTTTCTAAAGTTCTGATCCAGCGCAACATATTTAGTGCTCAGTGGAATATCAAGCCCAGCGGGCTGGAATACTAATGAATCACCTTCAAAGGAGACAAAAGGCAAAATCATATCTTCCGGTGCCTTACCAAATGCATTATGAGCGCTTAAAACAGCCGCTACAGTAGTGCCTATTCCAGGTGTATTTTCAGCATCTATATGCCCAGTCAAATTTTGAAAGATGCTGCTGCGATGCGTTTTAGAGTCTTCTTTGATGCGGTTAATCGTGCGATAGATGCTCATGTCACCAGAAGCGATTAAGCTTTCCATGATCTCACCACCAGCGCCATTATCACTGCCGCCCCAAAAATTATTGGGAGTGATAATAGAATCTGAGTCAGCTGGATCCATATTTGTTGGGTATGGGTTTTGCGAGTTAGCATTAATATCCTCAATATTAGTCAGATTTCCAGCCAGTTCAGAAGGGCCACCATAGAGAAATACATGAATAATCTGCGGTAACACCGCCGGACGAACATAGTTCACTTCATTTAAAACAATATTGTTTGCGTTGCCCTCACTGAGTGCTGCCATACTGGGTGAAATAAGATTTCGCCCTCCCAACATAGATGCAGCTGTGCATGCACCACCCAGGACACCAAGATGTTTAAGAAATTGTCTTCTTTCCATAATAATGTTTCCTGCTTAGTTAATGCTATTGTTAAAGTATGTTTCAGGCAGTCGAGAAACATAATCAAAAATAATACGTGCCTGATTGGGACGGTTATTTAGATAATTTCGATTGGTGATGACCTCAGTTAAAGTAGTGATTTCTTCCGTATACGCTTTGCGGCCAAGGCTGCTTAAAAAGAGGTAGTGGATAAAGTCCTCATCAGTTAAATCGGATGCTTTTTCGATGAAACTTAACCCCCAGCTATTATTGTTCGCATCGCTGCTGCTGTAGCGAATCAGTAACTGTTCACGTACCAGTTTATGGTAATAAGAGAAGCTGAGTGAATCAAGCGGCTGAAAGGGCCATCGACCAAGTTTCAATGTCATACTAGGTTGTTTCATCTGAAGCAAGGTTGGAAATGAAGCACCGCCAGACGGGTCATTTAGTCGCGTGAAAAAATTTCTATCGGGTTTCCAGTCCACTCGATGAGCGATATTGAAAAAAGTTTCTTCCACACGTTTTGGGCGATCGCTATTAAGCAGGTATTCGCGTGAAAAAATAATAGCGGTAAAGATGTGTTCAAAACGAGTAGGATTACTGGCTACGATACTTTGTACGAGTGCAGCACGTGTCTCCTGCCCCATATCAACAAAGAAATGATCAACCAGTACATTGACTATTCTGGCAATGATTTTTGGATGATTTGAAACTGTGCGATAAAAATCAAAACAGTTGTTGACCCATTGGCCAAGAACTTTTTGCGGCACGATGTTTTCATCAAGGGTGATGACTAGCTGGTAATCTTGCCTGTCACCTGTTAAATACCAGTTTTGACAGGCCTGTGATGCTTTAGGGACTTCAGCATCTTGATCAAAGAGGCCAAGGTAGATCTCGATCATCTCTCGAGTGTTGTCCTCAGGTGAACGGAATCGACGCCAGTTCTCCTGAGAAATCATGTGCTGATAGATAATCTCACGTATATCCATATTGGAATTTATACGGCTAACCAGTTTGCTATAGACTCGGTGAACATCAAAGTAATCTGCAGACTCCATCTCCAGTGCTGGTGAAAACAAGATGGTGTTCGAAAGGTTATAGGCCACCCAATGAGTAAAGTGATCTCGACTAATGGGCAGGTCATACATCATCGCTATCGGCATTTCCTGCGAATAACGTGTTGAGTTGAAATTATAGCTGTCGTTAATTTGTTGAAAGTATTTGTTGGCATCGGGAAGTTCCTGTGTCATTGAGCGAGCAGTGCGGTTGATGAAATCTCCTCCCTGACCCATTTGTGGTGTAGTTAACCCTTGTTTAAGGTCAAAAAATTCATCGGCAGGAATGCCTTTATAAAGCGTACCCATCAACCGATTTGCCACCGCATACTGTTTTTCTGCTGATAATTGGTTGTATTCATTAGAGGAAAGTGCAGCTGCCTGACCATTAACGACTTGAGCGCCAAACATGGTGGTAGATGCATCGGTAGCTTCCCCCTGATTCGGCGAGTCAGGATCACATGCCGTTAATGTGGATGCCGCTAATATCAGAAATACAGCTCGTTTTATCGTATCTCTCATGTCTTACATGTTCTCTTGAAATAGGTTTTTTATGGTGACGGGACACTTTGGGATAATTATAAAGAAAATTCACCGCTCTATAGTTAGTCGGACATGAGTATCCAGTATTTTAGATAATAAAAACTTGAGCTAATTCACAACGCTGAAAGTTAGATGGTAACCATGCTGTGACTGTTGTTGAAATGTGCGGACTGGATATGATTTTTAGTGTGATATAGAGCCAAAAGAGAGGGTAACTTAATGAGACCTTTGCACGAGTTTATTTTCCGCTCCAGCCGCGTTATTAATGATCTCAAAATAGTCATTTACTTCGTGTAAACTCCTTTTTTCGATCATTTATGGCCTTGCTGGAACGAAAACTAGCTCTCGTGCAAAGGTCTCCTAATTTATTCAACTAGTAGTGCTGCACCGACGTTACGTCCATCTGATGCGAGGATGGCATAGGTACGGCAAGCGGCAGCAGTATCCATCACTTCAACCGCTATTCCTTGATTCGAGAGTGAGCCTAAAATACTGGCTGATGGCCAGTGATGGGCTGAACCGGTACCGAGTAAAAGAATCTGAGGTGGTTTTTTGAGGATTTCGAAGTGGTGCTCCTCAAGGTCATCAATGGTTCGTGGTGCCCAGTCACAAATCAAGCAATGGGGCATGATAATCAGGCTATTTGTGAGTGCTTCTTTTTTAAGTGTCTTATGGCCGAACCCTTCATCATCAGGGTTATAGGCATCATTGGGGCGAATAATAGTGATCTCGCCCGGATTGTAGGCATAAATACCAAAACGGCTATAATCCTCATCTAGCGTAATTTTTACGCTTTTACGTGATTCTGGTGCTGCTGTGTTATTCATAGTGAGCTACAATAGCGCCTTTTATTTCGGATAGCTAATCTTTAAAAGTTTGATATTATAGGCGTTTATTTTTTAAGCGTTGTAAGATTTGGAGTGAAATAAGCAGGTGATCGAGGAATTCCCCAGAATAAAGCGGCTGCCGCCCTATGTTTTTAATATCGTTAATGATTTGAAAGCACAGGCGCGCGCGCGCGGTGAAGATATTATTGATTTTGGTATGGGCAATCCAGATCAGCCAACCCCACCACATATTGTGGATAAAATGGTTGAGGCGACACAGAGAGGGGATACACATCGTTATTCGATGTCGCGTGGTATTCCTCGTCTGCGTCGTGCTATCTGCAACTGGTACAAAGACAAATACGATGTGGAGCTAGACCAGGAGCGTGAGGCAATTGTTACCATCGGCTCAAAAGAAGGCTTGGCTCATTTAGCGCTGGCAACGGTTGGCCCGGGCGATGCCGTATTGGTACCGAACCCCGCATACCCAATTCATCCTTACGGTTTTATTATCGCCGGGGCAGATATCCGTCATGTACCAATGACACCAGATGTCGATTTTTTTGCTGAGTTAGAGTCGGCAATCAAAAACAGTTTTCCGCGCCCGAAAATGCTGGTATTGAATTTCCCAGGAAACCCTACCACACAGTGTGTTGAACTCGAGTTTTTTGAAAAGGTTGTGGCAATCGCACGAGAACATCAGATCTGGGTCGTTCATGACCTAGCTTATGGTGAGATTGTATTTGATGGTTATAAAGCACCATCGATTTTGCAAGTGCCGGGCGCAAAAGAGGTCGCGGTTGAATTCTACAGCCTTTCGAAAAGTTATAACATGCCGGGCTGGCGCGTTGGTTTTATGTGCGGTAATCAGGCTTTAGTTGGCGCATTGGCCCGCATTAAGTCTTATCTCGATTACGGCATGTTTACACCGATTCAAGTTGCCGCGATTGCTGCCCTTGAAGGGCCACAAGAGTGCGTTAAAGAGATCTCAGATATGTATTGTAACCGGCGCGATGTGTTATGCGAAGGGCTCAGCGCGATTGGCTGGTCGGTTGAAAAACCAAAGGCAACCATGTTTGTATGGGCGCGTATTCCAGAACAGTATCGTGTAATGGGGTCGCTCGATTTCTCTAAAAAATTATTAGAGGAAGCGAAAGTAGCGGTTTCACCTGGCGTCGGTTTTGGTGAATATGGCGATGACCATGTGCGTTTCGGTTTGATTGAAAATGAACATCGCACGCGACAGGCTGTGCGTGGTATTCGCCAGATGTTTAAAAAGGATGGCATCCTAAGGGGTGCTATAGCTGATGTGACAGGAGATGAAAGTTGAAGCCGATTAAAGTAGGGCTATTAGGGCTAGGCACTGTAGGTGGTGGTACTGCGAATGTTTTGGCAAGGAATGCAGAAGAAATTGCGCGTCGTGCCGGACGTGAAATTCGTGTCACTCATGCGGCAGCAAGAGAGCTTAGCCCCGATGTTAATACTGATGGCATTGATCTCTGTGATGATGCCTTTGCGGTGGTGAACAATCCCGATGTCGATATCATTGTCGAATTGATTGGTGGTTATGACCCTGCTCGTGAATTAGTGCTGCAGGCGATCGAAAATGGCAAACATGTGGTGACTGCTAACAAAGCATTGATTGCGATGCACGGCAATGAGATCTTTGACGCTGCGCAGAAAAAAGGGGTTATGGTCGCTTTTGAGGCGGGTGTTGCGGGTGGTATTCCTATCATTAAAGCGCTACGTGAAGGATTGGCTGCGAATCAGATTGAATGGTTAGCGGGTATTATTAATGGTACTGGTAACTTTATTCTGACTGAGATGAGAGACAAGGGGCGTGACTTTGCAGATGTATTAGCCGAAGCACAGGCGCTTGGTTATGCTGAAGCAGATCCTACCTTTGACGTTGAAGGGATCGATGCAGCTCACAAGCTAACCATACTGGCATCGATCGCTTTTGGTGTGCCGTTACAATTTGAAAAGACCTATACTGAAGGGATATCGAAAATCACCCGTGAAGATATGAACTATGCAGAACAGCTTGGTTATCGCATTAAGCATTTGGGTGTGACGCGTAAAACGGATAAAGGGATCGAGCTGCGTGTACACCCGACTTTGATTCCAGAACGCCGCCTTATTGCCAATGTTGATGGTGTAATGAATGCCGTATTAGTACAGGGTGATGCGGTCGGCCCAACTCTTTATTATGGAGCAGGTGCTGGCGCAGAGCCAACGGCCTCTGCCGTGGTAGCTGATATTATCGATGTGGCGCGCACTATGACGGTTGACCCTGAAAATCGCGTACCTCACTTGGCATTCCAGCCGAATGCTCTGTCGGATACGCCAGTGCTGCCAATGGATCAGATTGAGACTGCTTATTACTTGCGCATGCAGGCCGCTGATCGTCCGGGTGTGTTAGCAGAAGTCACTCAGATTCTGGGGGAGCAGGGCATCAGCATTGAAGCGATGATTCAAAAAGAGCCGGCAGAAGGTGAAAACATCGCCTCTATTATCATGCTGACTCAGCGTGTGATCGAAAGCCAGATGAATGAAGCAATTCGTCGCATTGAGTTGTTAGATGTTATTGACGGTGATGTGACGCGCATTCGCCTCGAACAGCTAGACAAATAATTCTCGCCTGCTTGATCAGGCAAAGACGTGTCACATTAAATTTTTAAGGAATTATTATTATGCTATTTCGATCTCGTTATACCGGATTGATTGATACTTACCGTGATCGCCTTCCGGTGCATGATGACACCCGTATTATTAGCCTCGGTGAAGGTAACACACCGCTGATTCGCCTGAATAACATTCCTAGTCTTCTTGAATCAGAGGTTGATATCTATGTGAAATTTGAAGGGTTGAATCCAACTGGGTCTTTTAAAGATCGTGGCATGACGATGGCCGTTACCAAGGCGGTTGAAGAGGGCAGCGAGGCGATCATCTGTGCCTCAACTGGCAACACTTCGGCCTCAGCAGCAGCCTATGCTGCACGTGCAGGTATCAAAGCATTTGTACTGATTCCAGATGGAAAGATTGCCCTTGGCAAACTTGCACAGGCGATGATGCACGGTGCAACCGTGATTCAGATCAAAGGCAATTTTGATGCAGGTATGCAGTTGGTAAAAGATATCGCTGGCCATGCGCCGGTTACAATTGTTAACTCAATTAATCCTTATCGTCTACAGGGGCAGAAGACTGCTGCTTTTGAGATTATGGAAGAACTAGGCAGTGCACCCGATTATCACTGCATTCCCGTCGGCAACGCTGGCAATATCACAGCACACTGGATGGGCTACAGAGAGTACAATGAGCATGGTATTGTTAACAGCCTGCCAGTGATGGTCGGTTACCAGGCGAGTGGCTCGGCACCTTTTATGCGTGGCGCGATGGTGGATGACCCAGAAACGGTTGCCACGGCTATTCGCATCGGTCATCCGCAAAGCTGGGATAAGGCATGGACGACGCAGAAAGAATCTAAAGGTTGGTTCGATGAATGCACTGATGATGAGATCCTCTCAGCACAGAAGCTGCTTGCTGAACGCGAAGGGGTCTTTTGTGAACCTGCATCTGCAGCCTCACTGGCAGGTTTAATTAAGGATGTGAAAAACGGTAAGATCGCTACGGGTAGCAAAGTGGTTTGTACCTTAACCGGCAATGGAATAAAAGACCCGGATACAGCGATCAAACAGTGCAAGGCGCCACTTCAAAGTGTTGACGCAACCCTGGATGCCGTTAAAAAAGCAATTTTAGATAACATCTAGCCTATCTCAGGCGTAGCCATTTAATCATTAAAATTCAGTCACAAAAAAGGCAAGGATACTTTCACATCCTCGCCTTTTTTGTGCTTATTACCTAGCAGATCGATTAATTGCTAGTGCGTACCACTCGGCCATTCAGTGGTTTTACTGGGCGTACACTGGCGGGGAAAAGGTCAGTAAACTGTTTAACCTGCTTGGCAGAGATTGATACAGGTGTCGCCATTACCATCCAGTTCACACCCTCAGAACATGGCGGGGTAGTCGATGAACCTGCGTAATTAAAGTAGGTCAGGTCAGCAGGCAACAGATCAAGTGCATTGATGCGCATGTTTTTAACCGTATTAGTCTGGTCACTTTCTGTTGGCATATTAGCCCACAGCTTTTCGATTTCTTTGTTTTTGTCACCCACTTTGAACATCACACCAATCACGCCTAGCTGGCCATCAGCCGCTTTATGAATAAGATGGGCAACCATGTCGTAGCGCTTGCCACCAATAGTATGCTCAGCAGGCGCATGAAAATGGAGCTGCAATAGGTCGTAACGTTTACCACCCATCGTGATGTAACTGCCTGTGTGGTAGTTAGCCTTAATGGTGTAGCCATTATTGACTAGTTCTAATGGTGTTGATCTGTATTTGAACTCGATTTTAGAGAGTGGGCCGATGGTTACCGTCGATATATCAATCGGTGACTGCTGCATGCCATTACCACAGATGGCATATTCCTCTTTAATAACGCCCCATGCATGAGGAGCACCATCACCGTCATAAGCCCAGTGATCGGCATGCGTTACAGCGTGGCTGGCTTTTTCAGCGTGGGTTGCTGTACCATGGTTATCTGCTTTTGCATCATGATCGTCATCTGAGTCCGAACAAGCAACTGTTAGCATGGCGATGCCCCCAATCGCCACACCCTTTATAAATCTCATATGCTTGGTTTCCATTAATCCGCCTCTTTAAAATTTTTTTAAGATTAGGGAATCTATGATCATTTTGGATGAAGTAGATTGTGCTCTAAAATATTCAGATCCGCAACGCGGAAGATGGATGTCTTAGATGCAAAATACGAGTTCATGAATGGATCAGAAGTTCCTTCAGTTAACTACTGCCCAATAGAGTGCTTAAGACTAGCCAGAGTGAGGATAAAAATCCAGTATTTATCCGCTATTAATCTGTGCTGGCTGTTTAATGCCTGCAGTTATCTCTATTTCAGGGTTCTTATGCGTAAAAAACTAGCAAATCTTGGTAGCCCATTGATTGTTTTTCCGTAATATTTGTAGGTAACAACGGCACCTATTGGTGGTGGAGACTGGCGTTCAAAATTGTTAAAGCCGGTACCGAGACGAAAGCGTTTACCCTCATCTGTTTCAACCAACAATGCACCCAGCATCCCCTTGAATTTACCCTTGCCGGGTAAATGTGCGACCACACGCGCCTCTGCATCCTGGTAAGACTTTACTTTCAGCAGGTCGTTACTGCGTCCAGCTAAATACAACGCATTTCCGTTGTGTAGCATTAATCCTTCACCACCTGCCGCTACGATTTCATCAAGCTTATTCATCAATGCACCATGACCTGATACTCGTGATTGTTTAACCAAGTGAATGTAGGGCGAGTTTAATGTTGCAAGAAGATTTTTGAGTCTGATGATACGATCAGTAAACGCAACCTCTTTGAGTGGCAGGTCAAACACCATATAACGAATATCTCGCCAATCATCACCCGGCTTTTTATCACGTACAATACTAACGATGCGCTCAAAACTGTTTTGTTCAATCCATAACTCACCATCAAGCGGCTGTATTGGAAAGTTAGCCACAAACCACGCGGGCGCATGGTAAACATTGCCTTGCTTTGACAAGAGCTGCTTGCCATCCCAGTAGGCGCGAACACCATCCAGTTTTTCACTTAGCCAGTAGTCTTTAATGTTGATATCTTGAGTATAGACATGAGCAAGTGGTATTGGCGGACGGTTTGGCGCTGATGGGTTGGCATCCGCCGCCCCCACAAAACAAAATAAAAAGGTGATGCACATTACCGCAGTAGCTTTTAACATTGCTCTAGTACTCCGTATGGTGAAAATTACGATGCAGTACTTTGGTTCTACCTGATGTATGTTTGATGTCGAGAGTAGATTTACCTAACCTGCACGCAATTATACCCCTCCAGTTATTATAACGCTCCATACTTGAAGCGCATGACAAAATTTTGCATCATTAGTAATGATGCCGACTCCTTTCGGTAATGCTGTTACACTTTGAGTGCATGAAAACTCTCTATTTACAAAATCACGAGTTGACACTGAGGTTTGATTCATCACTTTCAGGTGTGAGAAGTGATGAAGTACTGCTTAAGGTTCAACTAGCAGGAATTTGCGGTACCGATTTAGCATTGCTAAATGGATACGCCAATTTTAATGGTGTACTCGGTCACGAGTGCGTGGCAGAGGTTATTGAAACTGGTGCAGGAGTTAATGGCGGCTTGATAGGCAGGCGCGTTGTTGCTGAGATCAATCAGTGGTGTGGTGTATGTGACCAATGTGCACGAGAGCACTATAATCACTGTCTAAATCGCCGTGTCATCGGTATTCGAGATCATCAGGGGTGCTTTGCTGAACAGATTGTGGTTAAAGCGAATACGCTTCATATTATTCCCGATAGTATCGATGATCGACAGGCGGTTTTCATTGAACCGCTTGCGGCAGCTTTCCGCATTATTGAGCAACTCCAGTTACACGACTACCGTGATGTTATGCTGATTGGTGCTGGGCGTCTAGGGCAGTTGATTGCGCGGGTAATGGTGTTGCAAAAAAAACCACTAACAGTGGTGGTGCGCCATGCCCAGCAGCGGGAATTGTTACAGGATTTGCCACTTAACTGTATTGATGAATCAGCGGTCGAAGCTAAAATAGTTGACGTCACAATCGATGCGACAGGTCAGCAGTCTGGTCTGGAGCTGGCGCTGCATGCTTTGCGTCCGCAGGGAATTTGTGTGATGAAAAGTAGCTATTCTTCTCCAGTTACAGTCGATTTAACAAGGTTGGTAATCGATGAAGTCGAGTTATTTGGTTCTCGTTGTGGGCCGTTTTCGACCGCGATTAAAGCACTGGAAGATGGTTTGATCGAGACCGAATCCCTGATTGATGCGACTTTCAAAATTGATGATTACCAGGCGGCCTTTGCACTAGCGCATCAAAAAGGTTCGATGAAGGTATTAATAAAACCATGCTAAAACTCTGGCAACTGGTGTCAATAAATAATCTTCACATCAAGTGTTGTTAAAGAAAACCAATCTATCTTGTTGTGTTTTATTATATTCTTTAATTCATCGAACAGCGTCCTTTAGAGATCGCCACTTGTTGTCGCTAGCAACAAACAATTTATGATGACGTCGTGATGGTTTTTTGTGTAAAGTCCACGTTACTTGGATGGCGTTTCCAATGTATTTAAGTTTACCTAGAATTTTTTCGATGCATAGCGTCTAGATTAAATCTGTTAACCAACCATAATAAGGGGGGAGTCATGAGTCAGTAGGAAGAGGGACAAATAATCAATAGTACCGCGGAAACAGTTTCACCCGGTGATACAGTAACCAATAAAAAAAGTGACCTCGGCGAGCAGTGGTTAAGGCTAGTTTTTATGGTGCTGTTCTGGATTGCATTGCGAATTAGTGAGTTTGTTATTGGATTGACGATGTTGATGCAGTTTGTTTACCGTATTTTACAAGGTGAACATTAGCCAAAATTAATGGAATTTGGTGGTAGTCTGTCACAATATGTTGGGTCGATCGCTGAGTATCAAACTTACCAGACGGAGGAAAAACCATTTCCATTTGGAAAGCGGCCTGCGCCTAAAAAGCCAGTGATTAGTAGTAGCGATGCTGAAGTGACAGAAGAGGCTAAAGCGCCCGCATAACTTGGCTTTTCAAGTATAAAAAAGCCCGGGGGAAGATTGCCCCGGGCTTTACAGTTTCATATCGGCTCGTTAGTGTTCAACGTTTGTAACCTGTCAATAGCATAAAGGGGCTAGGTGCAGGCATCTGTTCAGCTTTAATCTCAACAAAACCAACTTTGCTCATAATCGCTTCCATTTCAGTGGTTGAATAGGAAGAGCCACCCATGGTGTTGATGATTTGATTGACACCGATCATCGCCGCAAGTTCTGGCCCTGTTTTTTTAGGGTTCAGTAGCTGTTCCTGAATCATGATGACACCATCTTTGTTCATCGAGCCATAACATTTTTGCAGTAATTTCTTAATGTTTTCTGGCGACTCCTGATTGGTCATTGATGAAAGCAGCATCGCATCATTACTATCACCAAGACTGTCAGCGTTATAATCACCCGGGTGCAGTTCCACGCGATCTTGCATGTTGAATTGATTAACGATCTCTTGTGCAATTTCCAGATTCTGTGCGCGATCCATTGCAACTGCATTAAGGCCATCGTAGCGCTCACAAAATTTAACTGAAAAAGTGGCAGGGCCACAGCCAACATCCATTAGCTGTTTTTTACCGCTCAAATCAACCATGCCAGTCAGCACGTCAGATTGAGAGAGTGCACGATTATGCATCCCCATCATGTAGTCTCGGGTCTCCTGATCTGAATATTCTTGGTGCATCAATGCAGATGGTTTGCCGCTCATCACGGTGTTGTATAGTCCCCCCCATGCTTCATACCAGTTTTCAAACATATAGACGATCCCGCCCTGGTAAAATTGGCTGGAGTTGGTGAGGAAGGTTTGACCAAACTGGTTGTTGCTAAATGTGTCACCATCGCGAGCAAGAAAGTCGATCGCAACAAGTGCGCTTAAAAGCCCACCCAAGCAGCGGCGATCCGCACCCGTTGCAGTGGTCAATTCATCAAGCGTTTTCGGTGCGCCATCCAGCAGGTTGAAGATATCCAGTCGATTGGCTGCATGCAGGGCGCAAGAGTGCCAGTAGCCAGATGCAACCTGCATCACTTTCATTGGATCCATGCCTTCTGGCAGTGCCCAACTATCGTTGCTTTTGTTTTTATCCCATGATTCAGACATTGAGTTTCTCTTTGAAATTTTGATACAAGAAATATCGCTAATTAAAGCGGAAATATGAATGATAGTGTGTGATTTGTCCAGTCTTAGGGGGTTGTCGGTCTTTGGTAATCGTAGCCAGAGAAAACCATTTTATACTCAGGAGGCATAGCAAAATCGATCGCCTTGATGGTTATCGTTTGACGCACCACAAGAGATCAGTAGTGGTTGCTATGTTTTGTCATTTTTCACGAAAAAATAGTGCTAACCCCTTTTATTACTTGAAATTAGTGGGCTAAGTCCTGTATCTTACGCCGTCTATGAAGACGCGTAGCTCAGCTGGTTAGAGCACCACCTTGACATGGTGGGGGTCGTTGGTTCGAATCCAATC
>QIHH01000120.1 GCA_003230195.1 Gammaproteobacteria bacterium | reverse complement strand
GATATCAAAGCTAGAGAGCAAACTTATCCCGGACCTTAATGCCTGACCCCGCGCCCACACTCAACACTAATCAACGGTTATGGCATGTCTATATCGTCAAGTGCCGCGACAACACCCTCTACACTGGCATCACGACTGATATTGAGCGGCGCATAGGTGAACACAATAACAGCATCCTTGGCGCACGCTACACACGTTCGCGCCGCCCGGTAAAACTTCATTATTATGAACAGGTGGATAGCCGCTCAGCAGCACTCAAGAGAGAAATACAGATAAAGAAATTTTCCAATAAAAAAAAGCGCTCATTAGCCAACGTTTAACCTCCGGCATCGTGGATTTTAAATACCTTCTCGACACTCCCGAATCACCTTAAATAATTGTTGATACCTGGCATATGAAGGGATATTTTTTCCTGTTTTGTTCATCAATGGGAACGGTGTTAACTTGCCGGGGATCAACACCTGCTGCCCAACAAACCCCTCAAACATCTGGTGCAGAACATTTTTACTGACACTGCTATTCAGTTTAATTAGCTGCTTCGCGACATAAATTAAGGCATCACCCGTGACACGCTCATATCGATTGATCACCGCAGAACGTAGCACTACATCACCAATCAACTCATCTTCAGTCTGGGCGGAAAGTGAAGCGACACTCGCCACAATCCGCCAGTACAGGCGTTGAAAACAGCGCACCTGCCGTCGTCGATATGATGATATTTCAACATCCTTCTCTTCAGCATAATCTGAACGCATAATCTGAACAAAATTTTCCGCCGTCATCCAGTCGCCACTCGCTTGAAACCAGACAGGCAATTCACGAAGAATATCTCGCATACAGAATACGGCATCCCAGCTGATGCCATCACCAACCGCATACAGCCCACGGATAGACTTAGTCCGCTCAAACCTTGAATAAACACGGCTAAACCCTTCAAGCAAATGAATATTACTTTTATCTCGTAAAAATAATTTCACCGCTATATCAGTGAACCCCATTTTATTCAGTAACAACTCATTTTTTGTCTGTGAACACACATCAAGAAATAACTTAACGGCAGGAGATTTAGCGAATAGTTTAATCGGCCTTTTTTTGCCGTCAAGCAAATAGTCGACAAGCTGTGCAAAGGTTTGAATAATATATTTTGCTTTATTTTTCTGCTCCGTGATTGAAGTAGACATGCGCTCCGCATCATCGTAACGATACTCATGATGAAACAAGCCAAATTGACGCAGGGACCCATAATCAATGATCCCTCCATCACACAAAACATTATCGCCGTCCCAATCCATCCAGCAAAAAATATAATCACTTTCCAGGCGAGCAACCATCTTGCCAAATAATCGAGCGACATGATCAAGCATCGCAGCATAACGCGCCTTACCTCGTACTGCTGGCCATTCACTGTTATTAACCTGCCGTTCAATATAGTAATCAACCGCTCCTTTTAATCGCTTATATTGACCTTGTTTTAAATGATGAAAAAAGTGAGCTGGCCTTAAAAGATTTTTTGCAGCGCGTACGTTCACCGAGGTGCCATCAGGATAAGAAATTAATAACAGGGTACGTTCAGTGGCTAGCTTATTGCGGTAAAAAATATCGCTCATCAGCGCAGCACCAACGCCATCAAGTAGATCTCCACGCCCACTGCCATACGATGCATTCTTATCACCTGTTTTAAAGTTCCGCCCCTCATGAGCCGCAGCCGGACTTAAGCAGGTAACACCGGTACCACAACTTGAAATATCCCACGTCACTCCTTTTCCAGTAAAACAGCCATTCCATAAGCTGCGACCATCACCAGAAGTCAAACCTGATCGACCTGGATGTTGAAGCTGTAGATAACGCGTCGCCATATATTTTTCAGAACGAATATCGGCAACAGGAACCTGTGCACCATTTTCGATTTCATATTCATTAATCACTTCGATACTAAAAATATCAAGCAACTTTTGGCTTAGTTTTTTATTTAACGATTGAGGATTATTTTCAGGTAAAAGCCCCATTTCCTGAGCCAGTTCAAAATTAAAATAGAACACCTCACCGCCACGGCGTGTCTTAACTGAATACTCAACAAAGCCATCAGGAACGGCGGATTTAAAGGGGTGGGTGCCACAAATACGGTCAAACGTATTATATTGCAATAAAACTCGAGACTTCATCTCATCGCTTTTTCGATTGTTTTTTCTCATAATTTCAATATCGGATAGAAAAATATCGACTTTAGAAAAAATGCGTATAATCAAGCAGGACGTTCTTCAGAGGTATCAGCAGTTGCGACTTGGCCTAGGGAGGGGGATTCGATAGTCGCTTTTTTCTCTGCAAGTGAGGATATTTCGATAACGCTTTTGTCAATTAATAAGCGCTTCGTCTCCAAACAAGGTCACTTTCCTTTTACAGTTGCCCTGACTTTATGCACCAAAAAATCAACCACATCAATGAACTCTTCTGGACTGCGCACTAAAGAGGGATCAACCAGATACCGGCCATCAACGATAATTGACGGCGATCCCTGGATCCCATAGCGCCGACTCATAATCCGTGAACGTCGAATTTTACCGTTAACGTATGCGCTATTCAGTGCACGTGTAAAGTCTTTTTCTGCAACGCCTTGCTCAGCAAAAAAATCAGCCACGGCTTCTTCTGTTATCAGTTGACGACGCGATTCATGAATCGCAGAAAATAGTGGTTTATGTATTTTACTCATGACCCCTAACACTTCAGCCGCATAAAAGGCGCGTGCAAGCAGCATCATATTATCGTGTACGACGGCAGGCATACGACGGTAGTTAATGGCTTTGCCATTGCCTGCTATCCAATTTTCGAGGCCCTCCTGGATGACATAGCAGGTTTGGCAACCGTACCATAACAGCTCCAGCACTTCGACCTTCTCACCCTGGTATGTCGATTGTGCACCATTAATCTCTTTATAGTGTCGATCCTTTTGAAAGGACTGCTGCAACGGTGCCGCGGTTACCTGAGCGGCAAGGCCTACAAATATAAGTGTTAATAATATTGTCGTCAGGCGTTTCATTCAGTAATACTCTATTATTGAAGCGGTTGCACCTGGAGTGTTTGCTCTCCACTATCGGCATCATCACGCGGCGTATTGCGAGATTCCCACTGCAACGCGCCACGTTCAAGGAATTCTTTTTCTGCTTCCGGCAACGGCCCACGAGCGAGTGCCTCTTCCCACTCCCACAGTGCTGAGCGTGCGCGCCGTGCGAAGTTGTCATTACCGGATGAGAGATGCAGAAAAGTACGCATCGCACCTAAAGCACCCGCAAGGTCACCACTGCTTTCCAGCGCAACGGCCATCCCCCAGTAGGCATTCGCCTGCTCCGGTTTTAGCTGTGTTGCGGTTTCAAAAAAGATCAGCGCCTCATTTGGTAATTCCTGGCCTAACTTTGCATACCCCATATTCACATAAACTTCAGGTATTCTAGGGGCCAATGTCATCACTCGGTGCAGTGCGGTTGCGGCATGTTCATATTGTTTGGCATGTAGCATCACCACCGCCTGTTCAAAACGCGTGGTAATTTCTGCCATGCGTTTCTCTTCTTCTGTTTTTGGTGCGCTCACTTGCGGTGCTGCTATTTTTGATGCTGGTATTTGCGGTTTGATGGGTGACACATCATCCGTAACAATCGTAGGCGTTGTTATTTCGACCGATGGTAGCGCATCATCTACGGATATCGGTGATGGCTGAGTGAGCGATGATGTTTGTAACGCTTCCAGTGTGATGGATACACCTGTCTGACCGGGATCGTCCTGCATCATCAACATCACAATCGCGGCACTGACAATCCCCACCATTAACAGTGAAAGGGTTGTCACTGTCGTTTCATTACTATTTTTTTTCTTATCCACGTCCACCACATCTACTCCGCTAGATCACCCCTTTGTGTGCCGCTTCGCTATAGAAAGGGATGCCAAAGTAGGTTACAAATGCAAAGACAAGGACACTGATAATCAGAACCGCACCTAGCCGAATCGGAACATTGTAGGTTGCACGCGCATGTATCGAGGCACCTAACAGTAGCCAATTAAGGAATGATGATGTCTCCAGCGCATCCCACGCCCAGTAACGTCCCCATGCATCCTGTGCCCAAACAGCACCGGCACACAACATTAAGCTATCAAACACCAGTGCGAGCAGCATAAAACGCCATGCCAGTTTATCGAGGATGACATTATCAGGCAGATGACGAAACAGGTTTTTAGCAAATGCATAACTACGTAGTAAGATCACGCCAGCCAATCCGGTACCGATCAAACAAAAGGCAAGGAAAAACTTACCAAAGCCAACATGCGCCCATAACCATGGATTGTGATAGGTAGGGGGGAACACACTATCCGTCGGTTCAATCATCAGTACCCACACCGCTAACACACCCATCAGCGGCAGTACTACTACAGATGTGGTACGCAATACAGGAATACGCCAATATGCGATGGTATAAATTAAGCCTAGGCTAAAGAGCTGACTAATTAATAACTCAAACAGGTTAACAAATGGGCCGTGGCCAATGCGCAGCCAGCGATCGGTTAGCGTGATCGTCAGTAAAATCACACTCGCTGTCATCAATAAAAGCACCAGCCTTTCATTATTGCGCTGACTTTCACTGACGCTACTGACCCCACCGACAGTCGCCATTGCTGTCCCTAAGCGTCCAACACCTACCAGCGCGGCAACAACTGAAAACGCGTAGGCTGTAATAGCCGCATATAACCAAGGTAACTCTGTCATCGTTCCAATCTCCTTACACCGCTACGCTGCCGAACGCGATGCGGACGCCGATTTTTTTACATGCGTCTTTTCGTGACGCAACGCATCATCAAGTCCTAGCGGTTCAGCCGCCAATTTTTGCCAAAAATGAGCGCTAAGTCCAGCGATCGTGATAAATGCTGCCATAAACATCCACTGTAATGTGGGGTCATAAAATAACTTGTATCCCATCCAGGTAGTGAGCTGCTCGTAACGTAATGTACCACCCACCATTTCGACACTCTCTCCCGGTAACAATTCCGTACGTTCACCAGATACATTAACGACCAGTGTGCCAGTCGCACGCCGTCCATCGAGCACCCATGCCTCTTCAGCGGTAAGACCGGTCTCTAACTGCAACCAGAATTTAATTTCATCGCCGCCCTGAGGTGTCCAGCTATTTGACTGTTTAAAATCAAACAAGGGGTATGAGGGCATATGAACAGCACCCGTTTCAGCCACCCGCCCATCATGACTCGTCCAGCTTAATATTGGAGCAAATCCTTTATTGAAGGTGGTATAGAAACGGTATCCCTCAACTAGGAGTGGGCGATCGTCCCCCACCACCGCTTCACGCCATCCGCCTTCATTATCGGAAAGAGCAACCTGGCTTTGGGTAAGGCCTCGCATCATATGAGGACGATATTCAACTGTAAACGGTCCCTGTACAAAATTCACATCTGCAAGTGCACCACTATGCAGAGGCCCACTATGTACATCAGTGACTATTTCAGGTGAAAACTCAGCACCGGCGATAATTTCAACACGTCCATCCATATGGGTCAGACGACCAATCGCAGCCAGTATAACAATACTTAACAAGCCCAGATGAAACACCAGTAGGCCACCACGTCGATTGATGCGAGGGTTACTGATAATCGCCGAGATCAGATTAACCGCCAGCAGCAACATAGGTACGATCAATACCCAGATCGAAGTATCTTCGGGATTATCGTAACTAAGCGCCGCACCAACGGCTAACAGTAACATCCATAATAATGTTAGCTTTGTTGATGCTAAACGGCGTAGTACTTTGTTTATGGTAGCGATGCGCATGTTTCGTCAATACTCGTCATCCAACCAAAACCCAGTTTGCCATTCCCAGGGTTCCCGGATGACCCACAACCTGCCTCAAGCCAGGAACCACTGCGCGAAAAAGTCTCTACTTTTAATGCCGCACCATTGTAATACGGGCCAGCGTAGTAGCGCCCGGTTCCATTCGCTTTATTCGTATTACCAGCAAACCCTAAATACCTCACCTGCGTGCCAGGCGCTAGGCTCGCCTCTAGCCCAACATCATTTAGATTCGCAAGGAATACTTTATTTTTCCAGCCATGGGGCACGGCAATATGGCAAAGCGTGCAACGGAAATTCGTCACGCCAGGCGCGGTAGCTTTATTATGCCCGAGATGTAAATTTATCAGTTTAAAATTAATACAACCAAAGGCCACGTTATTAACTACTTTAAATCCACTAGCAAGTGCTGGAGGCGTTAAGGAGGTCGCAATCCCAACTTCACGCCCATATTGATCAAAATCATGGCACCTGAAACACAACCCTTCAGGCTGCTGTCGCCCGGTATTATCATCCCAAGGGCCTTTTAATAGAAAATTATTCTGTGAGCCATGAGGCCCCCAGACTTCACCGTTAACACCTCCATTCGGGATAACGGTATCACTCGCGGTGTTATTACCATGACAGTCGGTGCAATACATGGTCTGATTCCCCACTGCCCCGTCTATATTAAAAGGGGTTCGCCACACATTTGAAGCAGCACGTCGCTCTCCACCAGAAGAGGTGCCCACACCCGCCGTACGCCCTGTTCTATCCATCACAGGGTGCCATGAGCGATGATTATTTTTCTCAAAATCAACACTGTTTCCAGCGCCATCCATGCCAACAAAAGGCCCCCAGCCTGGCGCGGGAAATGAACTTACCTCCCCCATATGTGAAGGAGGTGCTTGATACTCCATTGCCTGGTTAGTGTATTCAAACATCGCATTGGTACCCGGTGCAGTACTACCACCATGCAGTCCTAAAGGCGGTGGCGTGTCGTAAGAATAGTTTGAATGGCATTTAAGACAAACCTGATACTCACGCGTGACATAAGGGGCGCCAACGTCAGTACTTCCGCCAGTACCAGGGTCTCCACGTTTAAGGGTAAAACTCACCGGTTCGCTACCAAAGGCAGCTGATCCATACACAGGCTCGACACCCGTAATGCCCCTTAATACCCCAGAAGCAAGATTGCTGTGCATGGTTAAACCATTAGCGGCAATATCAGCGGGCGTGTGCGGGTGCGTACCCTCCACATCGGGTATCGCATTATCTGCATTGAACATGCGGTTTTTTGCGACACGATGTGGGTTATGACAATCGGTACATTCCACATGGCGATTCATCAAATTCCCCTTACCCATCATCTCTGGGGATTCAACAAAATCTTGGCCTCGAGTTTTTCCTTCAACACCGTCGCGGCCGCTACCAATCGAATGCACTTCACGACCAGCGCGTTGATCTGCACTCTGCATTGGCATATGGGTGTTACCTGGCGTCACAAAATCAGTCTTAACATCCGGCACCTGAAAACCAACACTGCCCTGCCCAACTAACACATCGCCATCGGGTGAATGACAGGCAAAACAGACTTCTTCAATTGCATGCTCTCCACCTTGCTTAAACTTACCGCCGGTCACGGGATCAATCCTGGTCGGTCCATCGGTACCCTCGCGCAAAATTCGACGTGAACCTTCCACAGTATGAGGGTCATGACAGTTCAAGCATGATGCTTGCCACACTTGAGTATCACGTGGAAATTCACGCAGATTGCCAGCTGGTAGTTGATAGGTTTCATCTGCCGCTAAACGGTTAGCATGTGCAGACCCAACCCACCCTTCTTTATCATGGCAAGAAATACAAATGATGTCGTTGTCTGCATTGAACTGCCCGTCTACCGGCTCTGCATGGCGCTGCAGGCGGTTGACACGTAAGAACTTAATGTTGCCTTCATTAGGATCATCCGAGCGAATATGCGGGTCATGACAAGTGACACATTCCACTTGGCCATTTTCCAACGGTAAATACCCCTCCACACCCGTATGTTGTGACTGCGGGAATGGCGGGCCATTTCCTGGTGAGCGCTCTCTTATGTGCAACTCAACATCAGGGTTGTAGAGTTCACCATCACGTGCTGCCTGAGCACTATCGAAAGTAAAAGAAATCGGGTGATCATTAGTTAAATCAACACCAATACGGCGCGTAAAACCAGTTGACTCACCGTGACCATCTGGAATACTGCCATCGGCTCGTGTCCCCTGAAAAGGAATTTCTCGCCCCTCTTTTTTAAGTTCTTCGCGGTTTAATACATTCACTGAACCAAGTGCCAACGTACCATCGTGACATGATAAACAGAGTTTAGACTTCCCTTCGGGTTGCCCCAAATCAGTTGCATCCAATGAGCTTGAATTATAGGGCGCATAGGTCGCCGTCGAGAGAGTGCGATTCCAAAGTGGCGTGCGCGCTTCGTTAGTCGCGCCATGCGGTGTATGGCAAAACGCACAAATCTGAGATTCAGAAACTGCCTGAACCGTACGCGTGGTCTCACTCGGTGCGACTGTCGCCGAAAAGTTATGTTTTGTATTCGCGATATCTGAGATGCGTGCAGCATAAGCAGACTCTGCCATTGATACAACAGCAAACAGGATCAACGACGTGGCTGTAAAATGACCTCTCATGCCCCTCCCAAATATTGCAATATCACGATTCGACCATTGAAACTATCGGCCACATATATTCTGTCATGGTGATCAGTCCAGACACCTGCAGGTAGGTAGAACTGCCCTACGCCACTACCTGAACCGCCAATCGGCAAAAGCAGATTCCCTTCACCATTGAATACTAACAGATGATCATAATAGGATTCCACCACATAGATGTTTCCGTCTTTATCAACCGCCACCCCTTTGGGGCGAGGCAGGTCGCCAACAAAAAGCCCTCGTCGTCCAAATGCACGTACAAATTCACCCTCTGCGGTAAATATTTTAACCCGAGAATTAAGTGTGTCCGTCACATACAACTGGCCCGCAGCAAAAGTCAGGTGGGTCGGTGAGTTAAATTGCCCATCTCCTTCACCGCGCGCTCCTACGCCAATCGTCTTTAGCAACAGACCATCGGCACTAAAGACCTTGATATCATGTCCATGGGTATCAGCGACATAAAGTTGCCCACTTTGCGGATCACGCGCCAGTCCCGTTGGGCGGTTTAATACATCACTACCAAAGTGGCCGAGCGGCTTACCCTGCTGATCCAACCTGACGACACGCTTAAGATCCGCATCCACCACTAGAATTTCACGTTCACCGTCTATTTTATCAATCACCACTACACCAATCGGTGTTTTAAAACGTAACGCCTCACCCGCCATCTCCCACACATCAAGTCGGCCGTTCTGCCCATCAAATACATATAATGCCGCACGACTCACATCGGTAACATAAACACGCCCATCACGATCTACCGTTCCAGATTGCGGTCGTTGCAAGACGGTCGGCCTCTCATCCCCCACCATAATCCCCACCACCCACTCAAAAACCTTACGCCCTATTGAGACATCATCACTCGAATGGATAAAATTTTCTTCGCCCGTTAGCTGGCCCACGTATTGATAACGAGCAACCTCTGGAGAGGCAGGCCAGACAACACCAGCCATCTCATCAAGATCGTACTTCAAAACGGCAGGCGTAGAGGCACAACCGGAAAAAACCAAGCATAACAGCGCCACCAGCCAGTAGCGGAAATTCATGATCATGATATGTTTATTCCTGAGTTTCGCTACTGGGTAAATCAATCACTTGAACAGGCTCAGCTTTCGCCGCCTCTAATTCTGTACGAGCGGCTTCGGCTTCTAGTTCCACCTCTAATTTTTCTAGCTCACTCTGTGCGCCTTCCAGTTCCTCCTCAACGGCTGGTATATCTAAGCGCAACGCCTCGGCAGCCGCAGCTTGATCACCAGCATCAGTGGGAGCAACCCCCTCTTCAACAAACGTTTCTATTTCAGGCTCAATCACCTCAACCCTTAACACCTGAATCCGCCCATTAAGACTATCGACTGCATAGAGAAAGCCTTCGTCATACCACAGATCACTAATCCTCTTAAAACGACCAGGTGTAATTCCAGATCCAGCTATGCTTTCAAGAAACAGCTCGCCCTGAAAAACCTTAATTGAGTTATCAAGGTAATCACTAACAAATGTATTGCCACTTCTATCAACCGCAACCGCCAATGGAAACACCACCGCATCAGACTGAAATGATTTCAGGTGTGAACCATCACGCCCCATGAGCTGTAATCGATGTCCAAGACGTGCGGTAACGTAAATGCCATCAGCACCAGAAGTCATCGCTGTAATATTTAAAAATTGCCCTTCTTCGACACCACGGGTGCCAATCACTCCCTGTAACTGCCCTGTTGTTGAAAACACCAACACGTCATCACTGGAGCCATCGGCAATCAATACACGGCCCATCTCTTCGTCATAGGTAACCGCGACAGGACGAATCAGGTTTAAACTATCCTGAAAAACACGGATCAGACCCCCATTGCGATTAAAGTGCAGCACACGTGCAGAATCGGCGTCTACCAGAAGAAATGAATGATCAGGGTAAACGTAAAGGTCCGTTACTTCGCCAGCCATATACTTCTTGAGATGCAACACAATCTTCAACTCATTACGACTTAGATCGTAGCGATAAAGTAGTTCAGTACCGGCATCAACCACAAAGACAAAGTTACCGCGTGCAGCTACCTGCACCGGCCGCACAAAACGTACGTATCGTTGCCCAGCAATAAAAGATGGTAAACCAGCGTTATCTGTCCATGCTGATTCAATTCCGCCGTCAATATCACGCCAGCCAAAAAGTGACTGATGTGTTGCATTAGCAGCGCTCGAAGCAGAGTCTTTTAACAACATTGTACACCCCCCCATAAAGAGGGAGGATGTCAGTGCGATTAGCGCCGCAAGTTGGTTTGATTTGGAACGGAGTGACATCGGCCGCAATTCATCGTTGGTGGAAAGGCAACCTTACCATGACAGACACCACAATATTCACCTTGAATAATTGCAGACATGGAGACAGGATTACCGCCTTTTTGAGGAATAAAGATCAATGGATGACAGTTAGCGCAGGTCAGCCACTCAGTATGTTCTAAATGCGGAAAACGGACATGTGGCATTGAACCCGTATTTGTAAAGATAATATCGAAATCAACCGGGTACATCTCTTCTTCACCGGTCAGGCTCATACGAGGGGCAATCAAGCCCTGGCGCAGCGTCTCTACCCAGTCAATAATACCCTGCGAATCACGCGGGAATTCGGCCATCGCTTCATATGGCTCCTGTAGCAGTTTCACCGCATCATTGGTTGGATCGTGAATGCCATCTTCAGCTAGTGGCACCACTTCACCTTCAGTCTGAAAATGCAGACCGCGAGACCAAACTGCCGTAATGCCTGGTTCTGAAGGATTAGCAGCATCCGTAAACGCTGACTCTGCCGCATTGCTTGGCGCATTAAAACAAAAACAAGCCGTCAGTACGAGCACATACAACCAGCCACTCATTGGCAGTGTGTTCTGTGATCGTTCGCTCATGGCCTGCGTCATGCTATCTCACTCCTACCATCCGTAATGCACGTTGCAACTGAAACGTTGCACCCTGCAGCATCAAAATCGCATTTTTGTAGTCTTTTCCTTTTGCCACTGGAATTGATTGCCGGTAGATATCTTTACCTTTAACAACAAACTGATCCATCAAATCTATCGCTCGCTTAGAAGGGCGTTTCTGCTCGATTGCTAGCGGGACCAACTCTTCATAGCTAAGATAGCGCGCTAGCTCGTATTCAAACTCCTCCAGTGGCGTCTCAAAGTTTTTATCATATACCACTGTGGTGTTGTCAAGCATCTTGCCCAATGCGGATGTAATCGCTTTCTGTAAATTTTTCATCAAACGATTAGCCGCAACAATTTCCTTCATCTCGTAAAGACTTTCTGCCGCTTCAATGGTACTTTCTAATTCTGCATAACTTAGGTCATCACGCACGTCTGTGCGGCCACTCTTCTCCAGCCGCTCAACATTACGTTTATATGACGTCTCAAAAGACTTCACCTCTTCCAGAAGCGCAGTAAATAGTCGTTTCTGTTCTTCTAGCTGCTCGGGTGTCGGTACCAAGCGAGCCGCGGTACTCATCGAGCGAAGTGATTCATCCACCTCAAATAGCGCCAATACCAGATCGCTCGCATCCAGTGCTATCTTCGCTTTATTGAGGCGATCGTGTGCATCTGTGTAGGCAACTTTTGCCTTATCATTATCACTATTAGCGACGCGTTTCGCCGCTGACGACTGGCTAACAAACATGTCTGCAAAGCTGATTTTTTGCTCCACCGTCCGCTCTGAAACAGGCTTCGGCGGTTTTGTTGGCGGCAATTTCGAGATATCAATCTTACCAAGGACTACCTTATCTTCTTCACCTGCATTCGCAATATGAATTTTGCCGCCCATATATTTATGGTTACGACAAGCATAAAAAAATTCTTTGGGTGTTTTGTTGTCAGTTTCGATGGTAACAATACCGTCATAGGTAAAATTACCTTCAACTCCCTCTGCCAGCACCGAGGCTCCCCAGCCTACCGACTCGGTTGACAGATAGAAATCATGCTTTATATCGGTATCCACCCGAAAGGCATAACTCTTGCCACGCGTCAGCACCAATTCCTTTCCAGGTACACCATCCACATCCATACCACGTTTATGACCTACACCATAAAATGGATGGGTGTCTGGCTTATCCTGAGCAGTGACCACAAAAATACGCTCAATTTCAAGCGCCCCGCCATCACCCCAATCATCATCGAAGGCATAACTGGGCATTGCCAATCCTAGCAGGATAGCACTCACCCCAAGATGAACAGGTAAACGCATTTGGAATGGTATTTTCATGGTTTCAAATTCCTTAAAATCAACTGAACAATTAATCTTGCCTGAAACACACTATATGGAACGCCGGGCGATGGACTCGCCCGGCGTTAATTATTAATCCTTAGAATATGTGTCAGCTCTGATTAATATGTCGGTTATTTCCAGGGATTCTTCAGTGTTGCTTCACTCAAAGGAGGCGTCCAACCAGCTGGCTTTGGCTTGGAATGACACTTACGACAAGTCTTGGTCTCGATTGGAAAGGAAACCTTGCCATGACAAACACCACATTTTTCGCCTAAGAGAATCGCAGACATGCTGATTTGATTTGCATTCTTTTGCGGAATGAAGATCGCAGGATGACAGTTTGAGCAGTAAAGCCACTCTGTGTGTTGACGATGTGGGAAGACCACATCGGGCACAGATGCCTTTACTGGACGCACAATATCAAGATCGAGTACAAATGGCTCTTCGTTTGGATCGGAACGATCCCAACGCGGACGTAATTTCCCTTCATCAAGCGCCTTCACCCAGTCAACGTAGTTACCATATTCACTTGTTGGCAACCCTTTATAGGCATCAAGCGGATGCTGCAACGAGTGAGTGGCTTCATTTTCCGGATCATGAATGCCATCTTCTGCAGGTGGAAGATTACGTGATTTAGGCTTCTTCAAGTTAACGTTAAAGGTGTTGACTGAAGAAATTTCGGCCAACATCACTGGTAATTCCACCCCTGTTGCCTCATTCGCATAACTCTGCGTATTCCACGCAAACGCAGACATCAGCATTGCTAGAGAAAAGGAAATAGCTTTAGTTTTATGATTCATTGCTTACCTTCCTCTTATTTCTTAGCATCGTTAGTTGGAAGTGGCTGATACGCTGGCGCAATCAGACGTTGCACCGTGCTGCCGTGAAAATGGGTTGGTTGCCCCGGTATCCCGGAATGACACATGGCACAGTTCTCCACTGACCATGCAATTTCACCGTTATGACAGGCACCACAGAACTTACCATCGATGATTTTTGCCATATCAATTTTATTACCACCCGCTTTAAACGCAAAGCCGAGGTCGGTATGACAAACTTTACAACGGAAACGAATTCGGTGGAACCAATGCGGGAAAACTGCAGGGCGCATTCCTGCTGCATCAGCATAATTATTGATCACGATATCAGCATACTCTGCTTGCGCAGGCTGCGGGACCCCCAGAGCCCCCATATACGCTAATACCCCAATGATCATCGATTGCAACACATTACGCTTGATCTTAGATGACATATCAAACTCTCTCCCCGTAATTTACTCTTATTATATGAGGCCTACGACGCCTGTCAGAAACGTCGTGTAACCTGAAAATACACCAAAGTGTAATCCTGCTCCCCAGCATCAATCAGGCGCCAACTAGCCCTAGTATCTACTAGACCGACACTATAATCCAGTCGGTTTTCCCATTCGGCGCGATCAATCCCTGAATCCTGAGATGCTCGTGACACGCGAGCATCAAATCCATAACGTAAACGTGGAATGCCAAATACGCTGGAAAGCTGATAATTTATCGCGCCAGTCGTGGTGGTTGATATCTCATTCTGATCCTGACCAGCAAAATTCTGGCGCACACTCTGTGCGGTAATATTGCCTGTTAACGTGCTTCGCCGGGTCATATTTTGCGTCCGAGTGAGCTGTAGATTCACCAGTTGCTGATCACTTTCACGGTCACCTAAGGTGCGCGCATCAGAGAGAGTAAGCTGAGAATAAGTACTATCACGATCACCGTAACGATCCCAGCCGACATTGACCGAATGATCAAACCGCTGTGAATTTGCATCCTCATCACCACTTTCCAGCGAAGCATTAACCGCTTGGCTCCAACCAAACCGCAATGCAGAGCTTTTATCATCATTCAGCCAGCTACGGTTCGCATCATGCCCCAAATTAACGCTCAATGTCTGGTACTGCTTATTCCTTTCTATCCCCTGCGTCTGTGCTGCAGCAGATACACGCCACTGATACGCCATCCCCAAAGGAATCTCATGGATATCAGACTGTAGCAACGCCCCAAGCCGGCCAAGATACGAATTATTATCCTCTGTACCGTTATCGTTAACTGAAAAATTCACATTTCCATCAAAACGAGTATTCTTTGTATATTGATACAAGCCAGCCGCAGTCGCATTCAGACTCAGCAGCTCGGTTTCATTACGAATCGTCGTCTCTGCGGTATTAGTTGAAATGGCATCACTGGCAAGAGTAAACACCCGCACACCCGCACTCGCACTCACTTTTCGATCAACAGGACGCCAGAATACAAAGCTCGATGCCTGCAGACTAGCCGTATCAACTTCGCCGTTACTAAAAACAATATCGGACGCCACCCCTTTCGTTTGATATTGATAGTAATCCACTGAAGTATCCACTCTAAGTGCGCGAGCCTGTGTATGGTAAAAATGATCTGCGCTCACCGTGAGATTAGTTGATTCCTGACTTAAAACAGCCCTGTCGATAGATTTGTAGTTCGTTCGCAGTTGTAATCGATGATCATTAAAACCGAGATCAGCGCTAGCGCCTAAAAGCCAGTCACTGTATTTTTCACTATTACTGGAATCCCACTGGTTAGAATCCAGATTCCACTTAAAACGAAGAGCATTGTCTGCTGTAATATTCTGCCTGATCGAAAACCGTCGGGTTGAAAACTCTCGGCTTCCAGCGGATGAGAGCGGGCTAGTAATCGTATTCATAGTATCCACTCGACTATCGTTCATCTGGTATGAAATAGAAATAGGAAAACGACTCTGAGGAATGACATTGAGGTTTAGCTCACCTGTTGTCAAAATTGTTTTACTATTACTGACACTCGCACTCTGTCCTTCTTTATAGTCGTTATAATCCTGTGTCAATCTCAAGTTGACGCCCACTGTCGCCACCCACGGCTGCCACAGGTAAGACCCGCCGCGTATCGAACCGCGTAGCTGGTTACTCACGGTTTCGCTATTACCACCTTTCATCAAACGGTAGGCATACCCCACGTCACCGGATAGATTGATTGGCGCGGCTAATGGTGCAACGAGCGGGCACAGCATCGCGACCGAGGCGATCAGGTATAAACGCCGTCGAGATGCCATCTCCCTAGCCATCCAGCCCACTTTGATCTAACGTCACAAAGACAACTTGCAACGACCGCATAATAATCAGAACAACCCCCTACGACTCATCGCTAATAGGTAACAACGACGGATCTCTTAGCTGCACATCCGCACTGCTGCGTATCTCACTCATAAATTCACGCCAGTTTTTTTCGCTCTGCTCACGCACATACAGATCACGCGCGCGCGACGCGACCCGTTCAAACGGATTCAACACCGGCGAAACTCGTTCATCAACCCTGAATATCGCAACACCTTTTAGCAAACGAATCGCCACCGACACCTCCCCCGGTATCATCTTATCCAGCACCTGCTGCGCCTCTTCCGCCAACATGCCTTTGTGAACGTACCCCAAATCGCCACCTTTAAGCCCGGAGCCATCACTTGAATGCAAGCGGGCCATCTCTGAAAAATCGCCGCCCTGTCGCAGCCGCTTAATTAAGCGCTCTCCTTCATCCATCGCCGCCTGCCACTGAGCTGTCTGCGCCCAGGGTTCGACAGCTAACAAAATCAGCGAGACACGCAACCGCTCCGGTGTCGTAAATTGCTCAGGATTGGCTTGATAATAGGCCATCACTGCCGCTTCACTCACCTCAGTCACGTCTCGCACCTGAACCTCAAGCTGCTCGAACTGACTCTGCTCTTCCACCTGTGGCACTAACTCTGCAAGAAACCCTTCACGCTGTGCCTGCCAATGCGGCCGCGACTCATAGCGCGCCTCAATGGCCGCCAACTGAGTCTTCACCTGCGCTGGCTCTGCTACTATCTCTCTTTCTCTCACTGCGGAGCGCATCAATACCTGATCAACTAGGCGCTGCGCCACCTCTTTGCGAAACGCAGCCTCTTCTGCTTCAGGGATATCCCCATGGTAAAACCGCTGTCGTTTTCCCACATGCAAAAATGTATCAAATGTCTGTTGCGAAATGACATTGCCGTCCACCACCGCAAAGACATCCGCCGTAAGCGCCGGATGATTCGGCTCGAGCACCTTTTGTTGCACCGCCAATGCAGGCACAACCATTAAGCCAAGCACCAACGAGAGCACCGTCAATCTCATAGCCATCTCTTACTTTGCGTGACAAGTCAGACAGACCGCACTTCCAGCGGGGTCAATCCTCAAAAAAGTGGGGTTGTAGTCCACATGTGGATCATGGCACGACGCACATTCCACATAAGGCTGCAGCTCACCAACATTGCTACCGCGTGTCCCTACGCGAGAATAAAGCTTTAAATCTCGTTTACTAAAAGAAGAGTCAGGATGCTCACGGCTATCTACCCACCACACCCGCCCAGTACTCAACACTTCTGAGCTTGGCGGGTTAAAGTCGATATCAACTCTTGGTCGCCCCCCCGGGTAGCTCTCTGAATAGCCTCCACCTGCATATTGAATCCCGACAGGGTGGTCGTTCGTTAGATCCTTGCCTAAATTTGTCACCACATCAACCGGGCCAATTCGACCCTGAACAGCCGCCGCCTGGCCACTCCAATCACCCACCGAAAAAGAGGGGTTATCAGCAAGCGAACCGGGTTCATTAATGACTGAATCCATCGCCTGCGAACCATCATGACAGGAAAGACAAGCAATGGAGACAGAGCCAATCGGCTCGACATTCGCGTCCAGTGTCGAGGTACCCATCTGATCATAGGTTTGAAAACCGCCCGCATCCAGCTGACGATTCCAGAGGGGCACCGCCGCAGATGCATCGCCGCCATGCGGGGTATGGCAAAAGACACAGATCTCTTCTGTACCACTAAAATTACTGGCCGCATTCAGGCCACTACTGCCAAGATTGTGTTTGGTGTTGTAGATGCCGGCAACAGCACTCATAGTAGGCAAGAACATGCCCACCAAAACGCCCACCAGCAAATGCCCGATTAAACGAACTCTCCCACCACGTCTTGTCATATTTTTTATTATCTCCCCCGAGCCTGTAACAACGCAGAAAAAGCCATTGATACAAGAAGTAATTTATAGCACAACAGGGCATTCCAGTGCACCTCTATTTTGTGCCGGTAGCGCTAACCCCTTAATTTCCGCACAAAAAAAACGGGCACCCTAAGATGCCCGCTCAATTCAACAATAAAACTGCGTATCGGCTATTTGCTGCTGAAGCGCTTGTTCAGGCCAAATGAGAAAGCAGAGATTGTATTGCCCTCAATACCTGCCATATCTTTCAAACCATATTTCGCATTGGCATCATTGTCGGTCGCCGTGTAAAGCACATAGAGCTCCGTGTTTTTAGAATACGACTTAAATGCACCCAATGCATAATGGGTGGCACCCGTACCTACTGCATTATCAAGATCATCTGCCTGACTGTAGGCAGCTTTCAACGTCGTGTTACCGATCTTATGAGCTGCATTCAGATAAAATGCACTGCGCGCCTGCCCTGATGCGGAGGCGAGCGTCATGGTAGTAACCTCTGCACCCGCTGAGTTCTCAGCATCTTCATAGATGAACCCCACGGTGGTACCCTGACCAAAATCCCAGCGCCCCACTAATTTGGTTGCGGCCACATCTTCATACTGCCCATCATCTTTAAGTTTTGCATCATTCCTGGCCTCAGTCACAACCGCCACGTAGAGCGGCCCCTTGTCGTAGTTCAGGCTAAAACTGGTCACACTTTTTTCCGGGGAAATCAGCTTGCCAGGCAGCGCATCCTCTTTGCTATCCGTTGTATACGACAGATCCAGCTTCACTCCGCCAAATTTGGGGGTGGAGTACCAAATTGTATTGTCAAAACGGTTATCAAAGGTGTTTACACCATTAACATTGCCAACAATCATATTATGATCGGCACGTGTATTAACAAAAATATCGATCTTGTTAGTGGATTGTTTCATCGGGTTACTCAGCTTTCCTGCCTTTAACAGCCCCCAGCTTCCCTTCAGGCCGCCGAAAGTATCACGACCATTAACGGTCATATCACCGTTATCGAGTTCAACCTCGGTCTCATATTGCCAGATAACAGAGAGGTTATCGCTCAGCTTCTCACTCCCCTTAAAACCGAGTTTGGAAGTATTGCTGTTCACCGACAGCGCACTATCGTCTCTTCCTCCAATCACTGGGTCTTGCTCATTCTTCGACATATCGATCGACAGGCGAACATCACCATAAACCTCAACATCCTGCGCCTGTGCTACCAGTGGTGCCGCCAACATGCCAGTCGCCACCAATATTGCTAATTTTTTCTTACTCACTCTAATATGACCCTCTTAATTCAGAAAACAGACGCCATCACGCTTAAATGGCAATAGCAAAGAAATTATACTCAGCAACAACGAACTCGATATAACCCCAAAAGCAGCGCCAAGTAAAACTTGGGCAGCTTACAGTAATTCACGAGCCGATAGCAACCATACTCCATCGCCGTCTGATTTTCACCCTCACTTTACAAAAAAACCGGGCTACTGAGCCCGGTTTTTAAACCACTTATTTTTAAAGTGCTAAACTTAGAATGTTGCTAGCAGCTTTAGCGTGACTAGGTCGTCACTAGTCGTAGGGTTTACGTCGGTATTTGAAAATTCAAGGGCTGTTTTTAAATTTTTCGAAACTTTATACGTCAGATTAAGCGTCGTTGTTTCTGAATCGCCTACTGGGAGGCCAACACCTTTCAGCGCATCACTCACTACAGTCGTCGTCAAAGCAGTATTTAATGCCATGACATCACTACTGCTGTATTCAACTTCAGAGAGACGCACATTCGCCGAAAAACCACCACCAAAATAGTATCCGGCCCAGAAATCATAAGCAGAATCCAGTAGCACATCACCCATCAGGTAATCCAGACCAACCGTTAGGTTTTTCACCCCGGTATAAACCACATTGAAGTTAGTGATATCACCCACGGAAGTATTTAATCCCGCCGTATCACCAAGCCCGGTATTACCCGCTTGCGTGGCAAAACCAAGCTCCAGATCAAGACCCGCTATTGGCGAATAATTTGCAATCAATGCAATGCTATTTTCTTCGTTAACATCCTGTAAGTCATTTAAAAAAGCACCTGTTAGTGTCACAGGGCCAAGCGCGCCCGCAACCGCCACACCAGTGATATTGTCGCCATCTCGCTTAGTCTGGCTATCTAATACAGTATAAACCGCACCATGGGCATTAAAGGTTATATCTGGCGCATCTTCAGCCTCATAACCGATGGGGTTATTAAATACACCACCAATCAAAGTAACCGCATCGAGATCCCAAGCAAACATTGCTTGCTCAAGCGTACCGGAATCACTCCCAGGACCAGTAAGATTCAAGTCAATATCAACGCGTGTCGTTATCGCCCCTACCGTAGAAATCACATCAATCTCACCATCGACAGCAAATTTATCTTCTTTACTGTTATAGTTTGGCTTCTGCGCACTATCATTGGTAATAGTGTATTTAATATTGGCGAAACCACTCACTTCCACTGCATTTGCAGCCGTTCCATAGGCCGAAACCACACCCGCTACTGCCAAAGCAATAAGCTTTTTATTCATTTTGACACCCTCTTCCCTAGAAAATTACAAGGTCGTTAAACCCATTCATGTTAGTCAACATTCAACAACAGATCGTTTATATACAGCGGTTAGAATAAAAAAACAATATTTCCCACTAAAAAGTTACCATTTACAGTTGTAAAGAGACCTTTTTCGGTCAGCCTTATCTTCTTTCTAGACATAAAAAAACCGGGTCATCAGACCCGGTTTTAAACCACTTGGAACTTAAACCGTGATTAGAATGTTGCGACGAATTCCAGTGTGGCCAAAGTATCCTGGCGAACACCTGTTATACCATTGCTCATGCCAGCAGCAGTTGTCGCACCCACATCACCATCTTTCAATTCCAGCGCAATCAACAGGTTTGACTCTGCCTGCCAAGAGGCGTAAATGGTATTGGCATCGTTATCGGATGCACCACCCTTCCAACTCACACTCTCGGTACGCAATTTCACATTGAAATCACCAAAAGCGTAACCACCCCACAAGGTATATGCAGAATCAACCACTTTGCCTGTGGACAGATAATCAAGCCCAACTGTAAAACCACTAACTTTATAAGATGCATTAAAGTTAGTTACATCTTCCGCTGAATTCATGAGAGCTGATGAATCTGCCTGGTCTGCCTGGGTAACAAAACCCACTTCCAAGTCGAGATCAGCAATTGGCGAGTAATTAGCAACAAATGCGAGAGAGTTTTCTTCATTAGAATCCTGGATGTCATTCAAAAATGCGCCTGTCAGGGTTACAGGGCCAAGAGCACCCGCTACAGCCACACCAGTGATGTTATTACCATCTCTAGCAGTCTGATGGTCCAGAATGTTGGAAACAACACTCTTAGAGGTAAATTCAATATCAGGCGCATCTTCCGCTTCCTGACCAATCGGGCTGTTGAAAACACCACCAATCAGGGTAACGGCACCCAGATCCCATGCAAACATTGCCTGCTCAAGGGTACCTGAATCGCTCATACCAGTAGGGTCTGTAAGATTAAGGTCAATATCAACACGCGCCGTTACTGCGCCCATTGTTGCAATAAAATCTACTTCAGCATCCGCACCAAACTTACCTTCCGTTGTATTTTTTCCAGCTGGAATCACTGAGTCTGAAGCATCATCAACAGCGGTGTAGATGATATCCGCAAAACCACTTACGGTAACGCTCGCAGCTGTTGCCACAGAACCATAACTTGCAAATGCACCCGCAACTGCCAAAGCAATTAATTTTTTATTCATTTTATAATTCTCCACCTAATGGTATTTCGGGTCGCTAAACCCGCCAATGTTGGTTAACGTTAAACAACAGTTTGTTTATATACAATGATAAAAACAAAAACGCAACGTTTTTTCCACATAAATAACCATAATTTACAACATATAGCTAATGAATGTTGTAAATTAGCAACATTCCTGATTTGATTCGCTGCCCTCCAAAGCTGGCCATCCTACTACACTCAAAAGGCATACAATAAAAAAGAGCATGGAACGATAAAAACAAACAACCCGCTTTCGCGGGCTGATATATTTGGCTGGGAAACCAGGATTCGAACCTGGATTGACGGAGTCAGAGTCCGTAGTCCTACCGTTGGACGATCTCCCAATGACTCTTTTTGCGATAGACTAAACCGTATACTCAGCAAACTTAAAAGCAACCACGGCTATATATAAAACAGAAAAAGAGCATGCTTTCGCACACCCTTTCTCTTCGGTCTCCGCCTGAAGTGCTAGCGCTTCGAGAACTGAGGGCGCTTACGTGCTTTGTGCAGACCCACTTTCTTACGCTCAACTTCACGCGCATCACGCGTCAGAAATCCTGCGCGACGTAGCGGACTACGCAGCTCTTCATTGTGAGCAAGTAGCGCACGTGCAATGCCGTGACGAATCGCACCGGCTTGGCCGGTATTACCGCCACCCACAACGGTAATATTAAGGTCTACACTATTCAGCATATCGGTGGTCTCCAATGGCTGACGAACAACCATGCGAGAGGTTTCACGACCGAAGTATTCTTCTAGCGTGCGCTTGTTAACAGTGATCTGACCTGTTCCGCCAAGCTTAAGAAATACACGGGCACTTGAACTCTTACGACGCCCAGTGGTGCAAAGTACTTTGTCTGTCATTGACTTAAATTCCTAACTGCTTAAATATCAAGTGTTTTTGGCTGCTGTGCGGCGTGGCTATGCTCTGTACCCGCATACACTTTCAGCTTACGAAACATCGCACGGCCCAATGGGTTTTTTGGCAACATTCCCTTAACGGCCAACTCAATGATCTGCTCTGGCTTTTCAGCTTGGAGCTTATCAAAGCTGATCGACTTAAGGCTACCAATATAGCCAGTATGGCGATGGTATATTTTGTCGGTGGTTTTATTACCGGTCACGCGCACTTTTTCTGCGTTCACAACAACAATATAGTCGCCCGTGTCCACATGCGGTGTGTATTCCGCTTTATGTTTGCCACGCAAGCGCAGGGCAATTTCGGACGCCAAACGACCTAAGATCTTATCTTCGGCATCCACGACATACCAATCGCGTCTTACACTCTCTGCTTTTGCACTGAAAGTTTTCATCTATTTTCCAACTCCAAATCGGGTATCCGGCCTTTCCCCGACCTTTGCCGAAGAACCCTAGAATCTGTAAAGAGCGGAAATTCTACAGAAATTGACAGCCAGACACAAGGGGTGTTCTAGCCTATCAATACAAATGAGCACACAAAACTAGATTTTAAGACGTTCCACCACGCGGCCATGGGCCAAGTGCTCGTCAATAATCTCATCAACATCTTCTTTATCGACATATTGATACCACGTCCCTTCAGGGTAGACCACCAACACAGGCCCTTCAGAACAGCGGTCAAGACAACCGGCCGAATTGACTCGCACCCCATTCTTGCCGGAGAGACCTCGCGCTTTTACTCGCTGCTTCGCATAGTCACGAACCTCGGACGCGCCGAAACGCTGGCAACAGCCACGACCATTATCGCGCTGATTAGTACAAAAAAAGACATGGCGTTTAAAATGCATAAGCGCGACGATACAAGAGTAAAGGGGCAAGGGCAAAGATAAAAACAGTGCATATTTCCCTTTGCCCTTTTCCCCTTGTCCCTTTACCCTGAATTTATGAATATAGATTCTCTGATTAAAGAAGCAGACCGCTGCGTAAAATGCGGCCTCTGCCTGCCACACTGCCCCACCTATCAACAACGACAGGATGAAGGGGACTCGCCACGTGGTCGCATCGCATTGATGCAGGGGCTTGCGCAAAAGAAACTACCGTTAAATGAAAACCTGTTCAACCATCTTGATCGCTGCTTGGTGTGTCGCGCCTGCGAAGCGATGTGCCCCTCCGAAGTTAAATATGGCGAGCTGATCGAAGCAACTCGCGCCACCCTCTTTAATGAAACAGCGGCGCCCAGCGGACGCGCAGCTGACATGATGCAACGTTTTGTTACCGCCCCGACTCACCGCCGCAACCTCAGCCGCCTGCTACGTATTTACCAGCGCAGCGGGCTCGGCTGGCTAACGCGCCACAGCGGCTTACTTCGCCCGCTAGGCCTGCAGCGCCTCGCAGGCGTGCTGCCAAAATTAAGCTCTGCGCTGCCAACACAGCGTTACCATCCGCCGATTGGCGAACAAAAAGGGGAAATTGGACTGTTTGTTGGCTGTATGGGCGATAGCCTCGATACCACCACCACTCATGCAGCGATTAAACTGCTCACTCATCTCGGCTACGGTGTTCACCTGCCAGCCAAACAAAATTGCTGCGGTGCACTACACCAGCACCGTGGCGATTTAAAACAGGCAGACCGGTTAGCCAAAGAAAATCGCGACGCCTTTGATGGGCTCAACATCGACGCACTCATTTACTGCGCCAGCGGTTGCGGCAGCACATTACAAAAACTGGAGCCAATGGGATGCAACGACGCGCCTGTCATGGAAATCGGTCAATTTCTCGCACAGGCCAAATGGCCAGAAGCACTGACGCTACGCCCACTCAGCAAACAGATCGCGATTCATCTACCGTGCAGCCTTACCCATGTATTAAAACAGGGCCACACCCCAGAAGCACTGCTATCCAAAATTCCCGGCATCACACTGCTGCCACTGCCCGACAACCAGAACTGCTGCGGTGCCGCTGGTGACTATATGATTCGCCACCCAGAAATCGCAGATGAACTGCGTGATAGCAAGCTGCGCCAGTTGGATACCATGCGCCCCGCTATTTTAGTAAGTTCGAATATTGGTTGCGCACTGCATATTGCAGCAGGGATACGCAATGCTGGTTTGAAAATAGAGGTGATTCATCCGATAACGTTGCTGGCGCGACAGCTACCATAAATCGATAACAGGGCGTACACATCTGCTCACCCTCCACTCCACGACCTAAAGCCAATAAGCTGACTTAGTCATCAACTTCGAGGTCAGCTGCATAAAACCTTTTACCGGCGCAGGTAATTTAGCACCACCCGCCTCAACCGCCATATTGCCATGATGCGCCTCATCTGCTTTCATCTGCTCAAGGATCTTGCGGCTTTTGAGATCTTTTTCAGGGATCTGTTCCAGATGCGCTTCAAGATGGCTGATTACCTGACGCTCGGTCTCGGCAACAAAACCGAGACTCCATTTATCCCCCACCTTCCCCGCCAACGCACCAATCGCCAGCGATCCGCCATACCACAGCGGGTTCAGCAGGCTGGTGTGGCTACCCAGTTCAGTGACACGTCGTTCACACCACGCAAGGTGGTCATTCTCTTCCAGCGCTGCTCGCTCCATCTTTTCACGCACTTCTGGCAATTTGGCGGTCATCGCCTGCCCCTGATACAGAGCCTGCGCCGCAACTTCACCGGCGTGATTGATCCGCATCAAGCGAATCGCTAACTGCTTTTCAGCATCCATCAGTTCAGCCTCGGCAACCCCTTCTGCAGGATTGGGGCGTTCAGTCACTTCCGGCTTGCCAAAAACCGTTCGAATACCATGATCAAAATTCATCACCAGACGGTCAAACGGGGTGTAGTTTCTGTTAGTCATAAACGAAAGGTACCTAAAAATCACGTACTCAACAATAGGCGACCTCAATCAGCCATATTTATCAGCAATAGGCGGGTGATAGATCATCTGCACCAGATTACCACCCGGATCATAACAATAGAAACTACGCGCACCATCACGATGGGTGCGCGGCATCCCCTTCATTGTCATCTCAAAGCCATTCATATACTCAAACCAAGCATCAACATCATCCGCTGTTTTTAGAATAAAGCCGATATGATCAAGCCGCTGTTGCCCTTCTTGCGGGTCAAACCCCTCGGGCGCACGGTGTAATGCAAGGTTGTCGCACCCAGAGCAGAGATAGATATTATCAGGGTCTGGCTGCCATTCCACTGCCATGTCCAGAATCTGCGTATAAAAATGGACGCATGCATCAAGGTCACTCACATAGAGCGCCACATGGCGCATGCCACCTGTTGCTGCTGGTTTCTTCATCTCACTACCCATCTAAATCAACGATTCGCATAAAAGTGTCATGCGGCTTCAATAATTTCAAAATCATGCGTTACTTTAGCCACTTGAGCGAGCATAATCGATGCGGAACAGTATTTTCCTGCGGTCAATGAGACCGCCCGCGCCACCGTTTTTTCAGACAACCCTTTACCAGTCACCACAAAATGGATGTGAATCTTAGTAAAGACCTGCGGTACCGTCTCGGCACGCTCTGCCGTCACCTCAGCAACACAATCAGTCACCGCTTGGCGCGATTTTTTCAGAATGCTCATCACATCAAATGAAGTACAACCACCGGTACCGAGCAGTAGCATCTCCATTGGACGAATCCCCATATTACGCCCTCCCGCCTCAGGCGGGCCATCCATCACCACCGTGTGGCCACTGCCAGACTCGCCCAAGAACATCATATCCTGCACCCACTTCACACTAACCTTCATCAATAACCCTCTTCAAATAACGCAATCTACCGATAAGGATGTATGATACACCTTAAGAGACCAAATATTGATACGTAATGACAGTTTGCTGTTCAACACCGAAACCCAACTTGATGCAAAGGCGAAGTAAGGCTATGGCTATAATCAAAAAGAAACCTGACAAGCTCGCAACAACCATTGATCGCTTTCTACAACACTGCCACCGTCGGCGTTATCCCGCCAAAAGCGTCATCATCTACGCGGGAGATACGCCTGATTCACTCTATTACATTGTAGAAGGCTCTGTCACCGTGCTCATTGAGGATGAAGATGATGGTAATGAAATCGTACTCGCCTACCTCAATGCAGGTGATTTTTTCGGTGAAATGGGGTTCTTCGATGAGCAGAAAAAACGTAGTGCGTGGGTACGCGCCAAAAGCCAGTGCGAACTAGCTGAAATCAACTACAATAAATTTCGCAGCCTCGCCTCCAAAGATCCAGACATCCTCTTTGCACTCTCCTCACAGATGGCGCTTCGTCTGCGACGCACCAGCGGTATGGTGGGAAGACTCGCCTTTATGGATGTCGCAGGGCGCATCGCTGGCACATTGCTTGATCTCTGCAAAGAACCCGATGCCATCACCCACCCAGACGGGATGCAGATCAAGATTACCCGCCAAGAGATTGGCCGCATCGTGGGCTGCTCTCGCGAAATGGCCGGGCGCGTTCTGAAAAGCATGGAAGAACAAAACCTGTTGACCGCTCAGGGCAAGACCATTGTCGTCTTTGGCACCCGCTAACATCACACATTAAAAAGGCGGGGCTGATTATTCAGCCTCGCCTTTTTTGTTTCCGCCATTACCAGTCAATATTAGAAACGGAAGCCTGTCTGAAATGACACGCCTATCTCATCGGTATTACCCGCAGCCGCCACATCAATATGAACACCAAACGGCGACAAGCCAACACCCAGCGTTGCAATACTCGTATCACTATCACTCATATTGTGACGATAGCCAGCGCGAAGCTGAACGACATCCCACATATCAAATTCAACACCGATGGCAGCATACTGGGTCTTGTTATCAAATCCCAAGCCGGTATCCTTATCTTTAATAATAGGATCGTTCTCAATCAAATCTAGGTCAAATGCAATGGTCGTCCACTCAGTCTGGTGAGAAACACCCATTCGAGCCTGAGGCTTAAGCTCAAATATATTGCCACGAACGGTCTTAAACGCCTGCCCGATTAAATTTTTAACCACCAGGCCTGCCTTCCAGCCATTACCAAAGTCCTTGGCGATACCAATATCCAGGTCAACACCAGAATCATCGAGTTGACCACTATCCAAATCGATTTCAGCGTCATCTAGGCTGACCGTGGTCGGATCAGATTCATCACCGATGCGAAAATCATAGGTCTCAATGCTGACATATTTAGGCGTAATACCAATCGCAATATCATGCCCCGCAATATTGAATTCACGCGCCAACGATAACCCCACTTCACTGATACCAGCAAAACGGACATCAATGGCAGAAGTCAGGAGCGGGTCACCCGTTAAAGAATCAGCAACCGTTAACGTTGCCAATGAATCCGCAATGGTTTGAAGAGCCGCGAGATCTGCTGATGCAATAACCGCCTGCGTTCCACCCACCACCCAACCACGAACATAGAGCGATGCCCCCATTTTTTTGCTCGGAATGCCAACCACTAAACCGGCCTCTAACTCTGCAATCAACGCCTTATTATTAAGTGCGCCCAGCCCTGCAATCAGATTATTAGTCGCCTCAACCATAGGCTGCCGAGCATTATTAAGCGCCGCCACATCACTTGCAGTAATCGCAGCATCTATTGCCTGGCGTGCGGTATCAAATTGATCGATATAATTGCTACTATCAAAATCATCAATCGCATCTATAAAATCATCAGGGTCTGCCGCACGCACGCCAATAATTGGAAACGCAAGACTGAAATCCTCTTCTTTGTGCGCTGCCGCTAATAATGAGGGGTTAAAAAAACCAGCATTGGCGCTAGTGCCAGAGGCAACACCCGTGCCACCCATACCGTATGAACGAGGCTCAAAAGAGCTAAATGGAGCCGCAACCGCAGAACCTGCTGCCACAAACAAAATGCCACACACCATGGCCTGTAATATTTTTTTAGACATCACACCTTTCTTTTTTGTTATTCAAAGTAGAACAGAGCAGCTATCCCCAGCTTAAAGAGTTTTAACCCTCTGTTATCTTCACTATCTCTGCCACTTATCGACGCGATACCCCGCAGCTTTAGCAACTAATAAAACAACGTCACTATTCAGCGCAGTAGAAAGTCAACGTGCCACTATTCAAATTACGCCTAAAGGTTACCCGTTAAAGGCAAAAAAAAATGTGAATTTGTATGGATAAATGATCATTTTCTAACACGAAAATGGGAATGATGAGCTTTAGGGAAGCTCTGAATAATAATAAAATAAGTTACTATTCAACATAGTAAAAAATGAAATAGTCACTGGTCAAATTGCCGCTGATTTGTTCGAGTACGAGGAAAAAATTCGCGGTTTACACGTGTAAATGAGCGTTTTTGATGCCGTAATCGGACAAATCAGGGATAAACTGAATAGTGACTAAAATAACTACACAAAAAGTTCGGCTAGACGCCCCCCGGGGTCTTCACAACGCATCAATGCCTCGCCGACCAAAAAGCTATTAACGTGATGATCACGCATCAACTCAACATCGGCTCGTGCATGAATACCGCTCTCTGTAATAACAATACACTCACTAGGCATTGCGGCCAGCAGCTCAATGGTATTTTGCAACGACACATCAAAGGTATTGAGATTGCGATTATTAACCCCAAACAACAGCGTCTTGAGGAATTTGGCGCGCGCCAGTTCTTGTGCATCATGCACCTCAACCAATACCGCCATACCGAGTTGCTCGGCAAGATCAGCCAGTGCCACTAGCTGCGCATCATGCAGCGCCGCAACAATCAGCAGAATACAATCCGCACTGATCGCACGCGCCTCATAAACCTGATATTCATCAATGATGAAATCCTTACGGATCACCGGCAGGCTACACGCCGTGCGCGCCTCTTGCAGGTACGCTTCACTACCCTGAAAAAAATCACGGTCGGTCAAAACAGACAAACATGCCGCACCGCCTTTTTCATATGAGATAGCGATCTCGGCAGGATGAAAATCCTCCCGCAACACACCTTTGCTCGGCGATGCCTTTTTGATCTCAGCAATCACCGCCGATTGCCCCGCATCGAGCTTTGCCTGCATCGCTCCTACAAAATCACGCACAGGTGACGCCGTTTCAATCTGCTGCTTGAGCGCATCAATTGAAACCAACGCACTA